>CAZJOL010000010.1:0-24561 GCA_964547605.1 uncultured Bacteroidaceae bacterium
AAATTGTCTCTGGGATCCCGCAGCTGTTGTATCAAATGCAACTATTCCAAATCCGCTGATTTCACCTGCTTCAAACATGTGGGTTTATCTGACCTATACCGACACAAACGGATGCGTAGGTGAAGACTCCATCCAGTTCTTCATTATGCCGGTGCCTACTGTGTTTGTAAACGTCACCAACGACTCTGTGTTCACCTCACCGCTTGTTTTCAGCAATTATCAGTGGTTCTGGTACGGCGACACCATTCCCGGTGCAACCGGACAATCCTATACTGCCACGCAACCCGGCATTTATATGTTGTGCGCAAACAATGCTGGTCAGTGTGTCGGATGTTCCGATCCGATCAATTTTCAAAACGACGGATTTGATGAAAACAATGACTGGGCAAAAGTTTTTGCTAATGATGGAATTCTGCACTGGATGCTGCCTTCAGAAGGATGCATGATCAGCATTTATTCGCCTGATGGCCGGCTTCTGCAGCAGTTCATTGCTTCTGATAAAAATGGCACTTCCGCATTGAAAAACAATGTGTCCGGCGTGATTTTGATTCAGATTGAGAATGGCGACAGAAACGCATGGATTAAGGCGTTTGCAAAATAAACCAATGGTGTTTTTCAATAAAAAAGGCCCGCAAATCTGCGAGCCTTTTTTTGTTCTGATTGTATCAATCAGAAGTTTGCACGAAGCGACAAAATGAAATTACGTCCGGGTGCTACAATGCCTGAGCTGTAAGAACGATAGCGCTGGTCAGAAATATTTTCAAGACCTGCACTCACTGTAAATGTATTGTTCAGTTGGTACATTGCTTTGAAGTTCAGCGTGTACCATGCCGGAGAGTATGGATCTCCGTTTCCATCCTGCGCATAGATTTCGGTTTTGCCTTTTTCCTCTTCGGGCAGATTTTCATACGAAACTTCAGCACAATAATTTGCATAGAATTGCAGATCGAGTTTGCCGGAGTGATATATAAGACGTGTTACTCCAAAACGTGGTGCAGCATGCCGCGACGGGCTTGTAGTGCCATCATCGAGTTCTTCTTCGCCAACCTGAAAATTATAGTCGGTTTCAAAACCAAAGCCCTTCGGCAACTTGATTTCAATGCCGGCCTGCACTCCGTAAACATTGGCCACGGCTGCATTCTGAATGGCCTGCACCTGACTGAGTTCACCGTCATACATGATGCTGTCAAGTCCGTTCAGCTGAAAATCGCGACGCACCATGGCATTCTGAAGTATAGTGTAGTAGCCGGTTGTGTAAACTTTCAGAAATTCTCCGAACACTTTCGACACACCAAGATCTGCATTATATGCGTACTCTGCTTCAAGATCAGGATTGGGAACAATCACGGAACCCGGCTCTGAATCGAAGACTTTACCCATATCATCCACATTGGGCGAACGGAATGCGGTAGCAACATTTGCTGTCACTACCCATTTTTCGGATGGTCTCAAAACAAAACCAAGACTTCCGGTAACCGCTCCCTTACTGAGCTCGGCCTTTGTGTAGGGAAAAGGATAGAATGTTGTGTCGAATGTCGCATCCAACTGATACGAGCTGTATCGGAGTCCGCCCTGCAACATGAATTTTTCGGAAATCCTGTGCTGATCGGTCAGATATACACCATACGAAGACCAGGTTGACTGCGGATAGCGGGTTGCGCCATCTGTAACAACATTGGTTTCGATATTTTCATCAATTCCGATTGAGGTAACATCATTCCAGACCAGTTCTGCTCCGTAAAAAAGTGTGTTCTTCTTTCCGATGCTTTTATTGAAGTCAAGATTCGCAGAATATGCATCCACTTTTTCGATGCGCGTTTCACGATCCGGCTTGTTTATATTCCGGCTGATGCGGCTTTCCTCGAAATGCTGCTGAGCCAGGCGCAATGACATCTGGTCGAACACCTTATTCTTTTTGTTGTACGAAATACTGAGATTATTCATCATCCATTTCTGCGGACCATAAAACCATTCGGCATAACGCGGCAAACCGTTTTTGTAACGGATAAGCCGGTCGTAGCGCGAATATTCAGATGTTTCGGAATAATGAAACCCATATTGAATATCCCATTTTTCATTGGGCGAAAAACGGATTTTCTGCATCATGTTCATTTGCGTATAACCGGTCGGAGTCTGCACCCGCGGATCATTGTTGGTCATGATGCAATCCACGCTATCCTGACGCTGGACATAATAGGGCTGCAGATATTCATCGGGACCGTTGCTTCCCATTTTCAGGTCGCCATAATCAAACGTACTGATGCTGGTGAGCATGGCCCATTTTTTCCAGCCGACATTCACGTCGAAATGTCCCGTTTTTTCGTTGTTTGCTGAGGAATAACGGGTGACTGCCTTGCCGGAGATATAGGGCTGATCGGTCATCGAAAGTTTCGGCGTGAGCGTCTGAAAACTCATTACACCGCCGATGGCATCGCTGCCGTAAATGACCGAACCAGGTCCGAAGAACACTTCGGTATTTTCAACTGCAAAAGGATCGAGTGAAATCACATTCTGAATATTGCCCGCACGGAAAATGGCAGTATTCATGCGGACTCCATCGACCGTGTACAAAAGACGGTTGGTTGCAAAGCCACGTATCATGGGGCTTCCGCCACCCTGCTGACTTTTCTGTATAAACACTTTTCCCGATGAACCCAGCAGATCGGCCGCTGTCTGCGGATTCTGCAAAGCAATGGATTTGGGCGATATTGAAATGATGGATGACGGAACACCTGATGAAACCTGATTCCATCGGGTAGCAGACACAACCACGCCATCGATGTTGATGCCCGTTTGTGTCATCATCACAACAAAGCCGGCAGCCTCAATCTGAGTATAACTGAGGGTTTCCGTTTTATATCCGAGAATACGTATTTCGATTTTTTCCACTCCTTTGAATGCACGGATGTCGGCCTGACCTTCGGCGTTTGTTACCGCAAATGCATGCGGCTGTGCGCTTGTGAGCGTTACCAGGTCGAGTGGCGAACCTGTCTGGCGGTCTTTGACCGTGACCACCTGCGCCTGCAGGCATGAGAAAAGCGCAATGCCTGCAAAAAACAATACAATTTTTTTCATCATTCTTTCTGATTTGATTAATAAGAAAATCGTTCCGGAAAGCATTAAAATGCTCCGGACAAATTAGAAAAACATTAATCAGATCAGACGTGGCGGAGGGCTGATTATATCAGCATTTACGCAACTGTAAATATCATCGTAATCGATAAAAACGATATCGGAAGAATTGTTTACGGCAGAAAAATTTTCTACTGTCGCAGGAATAAATGTAAAGATGCTGGTAAACTGATGCAACAAGACAGCCAGCGGGCTTTGATCGTTATCCCTAGCCGATTTTTCAAATTGCGAAACAAGGAATTTTTCGTCAGAATCGCGGTAAGCAAAAAGGAAAACACTGTCATCAGAAATTTCAACATCCTTTACATCGTAAAACTCGCCGTCGAGAATGATTTCGTCAGCCTTGTCGGGAACACGCAGAAACGGCAGTCCATGCGAGAAATCCTTTTTTGAGAATGCAATCACATCGGCTTCGGAGGCAGCCATTTCACGCAGGGCTGCTTTGGCAAGACTACGTACATGCCAGCGATATGCTTTGAAAAGCATGAATTGTCCACCTGCAACCGAAAGCAGAAAAACAATCAGGATCGCCGAAATAAAATACTTTCTCATCTTGGTAATGCGAGGCCAAAAGTATAAAAAAACGGGGAACTGTGATTGTTCCCCGTGATATTTGTAATGAAAAACTATTCGCTAAAAGCTTTACACTGTGTGCTCTGCCTGATGCATTTCTATTTCTGAGGACAGGCAATGATTTCCGGGTTTTCCTCGAGATATTTCTTTTGATCCGGAGTAAGTTCCTTGCCACTCAGAATTCTGGCTTCAATAGCCACTTTGCAGTTGGGCGAAATACATTCATTGGCCGGTTCCTTATGAAATTTATTTGAGCTTGGGTGCCAGCCCCAGAAAATCATGAGAGCAAAGAAGCCAAGGATGTATGCAGCTGTAACGTGCCAGCCTTTGCGCAACCAGAGCATTACATTACGTGCCTGCGGGAATTTGTTGGTAATTGCAACACCGGCAGATGAACCGAACCAGATCATGGAACCGCCGAAACCAACGGTGTAGGCAAGCATACCCCAGTCGTAGTGGCCCTGTTCGAGACAAAGTTTTGTAAGCGGAATATTATCAAATACAGCTGATACAAAACCGAGAATGAATGCCGTACTCCAATGCGCTTCGGGCAATGTTTCAACGGGCATAAGGGAAGCGCAGAAAACCAAACACAAAAGGAAAATGGTCCCTTTGATTGAACCCGGAATTTCGCTCCATGGAATTTTGGTAATCAGCATACCGACTATCAGAGCCACCCACACACCAAGCCATGGCATGTCGAATTTGAAATTGGTTGTAATGGCGCCGGCAAGCATCATCAAAACCACCAGCAGGTTTGTCCATTTTATTTTTGCATCCGGTTTTGAATCCTTGATGATTGGCTGATGTTTATGCTGCTGATGCGCTGCAAACCAGCCGAAAAAGAACAATGCCACGGCTGTTGCAATAAAGGCGTGGAAAACATCGGCAAAATAAACACCATCAATCCACATCATTGTTGTTGTGGTATCGCCCAGAACCGTACCCGCACCACCGGCATTACTTGCAGCCACAATACCTGCAATGTATCCGATGTGTACATTTTTGTTGAATACAACAAGGGCAATGGTGCCACCAATCAAAGCTGCGGCAATGTTGTCGAGGAAAGTGGAGATTATATAAACGATGACCAGCAGAAAGAATGGTCCAAGCCAACTGTTGGGAAGGATGCGCGGAAGAATATCCGGAATACCTGATTCTTCGAACACTTTGGCCAGAATACCAAAACCCAGCAGCAGTCCTGCAAGATTCAGTATTGTACCCCACTCACCAACACGTGTGTCTTTGTTTGTGATTTGTTCCAGGAATGGATTGGTGTCTGTATTTCCGATAAAATGCTCAACAAAATTGAATCCTGTATCAAAAATCAATTTGTAGGTGAGTACCACACCAAGTCCAATGAGCGCCACATAAAAAGTCTGGTCGTGAAAAATGGCTACACAGACCAGAATGGCTGCAAACAGAAAAAATTCAATCCGGATACCACCAATGGCCGGCATGTTTCCGGCGGCGGCACCTCCATCCGAAGCAAAAGTGAAAACGGGGACCATGAGCAACAACAATGTCCCGAGAATCTTTATCAGATCACTCATCCGGAAAGGTTTACCGCTCTTTTTGAAAATGTCAGTAAAGTTCATATTTTCAGATTTAGTTTTTGTTTTTTAACCCAGATTCGAACTGCAAAATTATACAGACCAGTTAATGTGAACCGTCAATGAATCAAATCTTTACAAAATCCTTACGGGTGAAAAAAACACGACGATGAAATCACCTTTTTGCTTTTGTATCTTTGTAATTCAAAAAACAACCAATGCGCGCCTTCTCGAAATTGCAGATGTGGAAGCAATTCGCTTTAAGCGTTGCAACAATCATTGTCATTTCAATCATCAGCTTTTTTCTTGTCGACCTGGTTGGCTACAAAAGCATTTCATTGATTCTGCTTTTTACCGTAACAGTACTTTCTCTTGTATTCAGTGTCTGGCCTGTTCTGGTTTCAGCCATCCTGAGTGTGCTTATCTGGGACTATTTTTTCATTCCGCCATTCCTGTCATTTCATCCGATTACTTCTGAAGACCTGTTGATGCTGAGCATGTATTTCATCATTGTACTGCTCAATGGCATTTTTACTTCTGAAATGAGAAGAGTTGAAAAAATTGCAATGCAGAAAGAAGAGAAACTTCGCACACTGAACTTTTACAACACGCTTTTCAATTCCATTTCACATGAATTGAGAACGCCCATTACAACAATTATTGGTGTCACTGAAAACATTTTAAATCCCGATAACGGAATCACTGAAAAAGAGCGCATAGAACTTAATCAAGAGGTGCTCATTGCTACAGAAAGGCTGAATCAGCTTGTCGACAATCTTCTTAATATGTCGCGGATTGAATCTGGTTTTCTGGAAGCAAAGAAATCGTGGTGCGATGTGAGTGAACTGATTTACACCGCCATCGACCGCATGCCTGAAAATCTAAAGCACCGGCCTGTTAAGGCATTTATTCCGGAAAACATGTTGTTGGTGAAACTCGATTTTGGACTTATGGAACAGGCACTGTACAATGTCATTCACAACGCCCTCATTCATACACCTGACGGAACAATCGTAAGTGTATCTGTCAGTATTCGAAACAACAAGCTTGAAATTTCTGTTGAAGATGATGGCCCGGGATTCCAGTTCAGCGAAGACAAAACTCAACCCGATATTATCGGTCAAAAACACAGGGCCGGCGGGCTCGGACTGGGATTAACCATTGTGAAAGGGTTTCTTGCCATGCACGGTGGAGAAATGAAACTCAGCAACCGGTTGGCAGGCGGAGCGATGGTGAAACTTGTTATTCCTGCCGAAACCATGGAGTGGAGAGAAAACTATGGAGAATAAACCCAACGTTCTTATCATTGATGACGAAAGTCAGATCCGGAAGTTTCTGAAACTGACACTGAGTAGTGCCGGTTATTATGTATCTGAAGCTGCCAGCGGCAAAGAAGGCATACAAACTGCCTCAATGCATCCGCCCGATGTCATTTTGCTGGATCTGGGACTACCCGACGCTGACGGAAAAGAAATCCTTAAACAGCTTCGGGAGTGGTTCTTATCTCCCATCATTATTCTGTCAGTGCGCGACTCTGAAGATGAAATTGTTTCGGCACTCGACAGCGGCGCAAACGATTATCTGGTCAAACCATTCCGTACAGGCGAGTTGCTCGCCCGCATCCGGACATCGATGCGTCAGGTAAGCAACCGTGAGCCAACACATATTATCCAGACCTCTGACCTGACAATAGATCTGGCAAACAGGATGGTGAAGAAAAACAATGAGCAGATAAAACTAACTGCCACCGAGTATTCGCTCCTGACATTGCTGGCCAGGAATGAGAACAAAGTACTTACTCATCAGTATATTCTGAAAGAAATCTGGGGACCAACCTTCACCGAGCAATCGCAGTATTTAAGAGTGTTTGTGGGACAAATCCGCAAAAAAATCGAAACTGATCCCAATCACCCCAAAATCATATTAACCGAACCATCCATTGGGTATCGGTTTGTTGGTGAATCGTAAGAATTGACTTGCGAAAAAAAAGAGCCTGTTGCCAGGCTCTTTTTAAAAAGTATTATAAATGAAATCTATTTTGCCGGGCAAGCAATGATATCCGGATTTTGCTCCAGATACTGCTGCTGTTCCGTAGTAAGTTCCTTACCAGCACGAATCTTTTTGTCAATAGCCACTTTACAATTCGGGGAAGTACATTCAGTAGCAGGTTCCTTGTGCTCGTTGTTGCTTGTCGGATGCCAGCCCCATACAATAAGAAGAACAAAGAATCCAAGAATGTATGCGAGTGTTACATGCCAGCCTTTGCGCAGCCAGAGCATCACATTGCGGCCTTCGGGGAATTTGTTGGTGATTGCAACACCTGCCGAAGAACCGAACCAGATCATTGAACCGCCAAATCCAACGGCATATGCAAGCATACCCCAGTCGTAGTGACCCTGATCGAGACAGAGTTTTGTAAGCGGAATATTGTCAAACACGGCAGACACGAATCCAAGGATGAATGCAGTGCTCCAGTGAGCTTCGGGAAGTGTGTCAACCGGCATCATCGATGCACAGAGAACAAGTGAAAGCAGGAAAATGGAACCTTTGATTGAACCTGAAACTTCGCCCCATGGCACTTTGCAGAAGATCATGCCAACCACAAGAGCAACCCATACACCCAGCCATGGCATGTCGAACATGATGTTGGACGTGATGGCACCTGCCAGAATCAGAACAACGGTGAAAAGGTTACCGTATTTGATTTTCACGTTTTCGGATGCACCCTTCTGGATGGGCTGGAATTTATGCTGCTGATGAGCGGCAAACCAGGCAAAAAGAACAAGGGCTGAACCGGCAGCAATGAATGCATGAAGCACTTCAACGAAATTGACGCCGTCGATCCACATCATGGTTGTGGTGGTGTCGCCGATTACAGAGCCGGCACCCCCGGCATTCGAAGCGGCTACAATGGCAGCAAGATATCCGATGTGTACTTTTTTGTTGAAAACCACAAGCGCAACGGTACCGCCAATGAGTGCAGCAGCAATGTTGTCGAGAAATGAAGAAAGAATGAATACCATTACAAGAAGCACAAACGGGCCCATGAAATTGTCAGGCAGAATGTTGGGCAGTTTGTCGGGAACACCTGATTCTTCGAAGAGTTTTGCAAGGACCGCAAATCCAAGCAGCAAACCAAGAAGGTTCAGCAGAATACCCCATTCACCTGCACGTGATTCCTTGTCGGTGATTTGTTCCAGAAACGGATTGGTTTCCTGATTACCGATGAAATGTTCCAGAAAATTAAATCCTGAATCCATGATTAATTTGTAACCCAGAATGACGGCAAGGCCTGTCAGAGCCACATAAAAAGTGTGGTCATGAAAAATAGCCACGCAAAGGAGGGTTGCAGCAAACAGGAAAAACTCGATGCGGATACCGCCAACACTGGGCATATCGGCCGATGATGCTCCACCGCCCGATGCAAAGGCCATGACCGGAACCATTAAAAGAAACATGACTCCCAGGATTTTGAACAAATCCTTCGCTTTAAAAGGTTTGGTTTCTTTTTTAAGAAAGTTAAAAATCTTCATAACTGGTGATTTAAAATTTGGCGCAAAGGTGAAAAAAAAACGGGTTGAAAAATCAACCCGTTTAAAATATTACCCAAATAATTGTTGTTGAAGTATATAAGCCCCAATTCCGGCCAAATAACCTATCAACGCCAGCAATGAAATCTTCTTCATATACCAGATAAAATCAATTTTTTCAAGTCCCATGGCAGCAACGCCTGCAGCAGAGCCGATTATCAGCATGCTTCCTCCGGTTCCGGCAGTGTAGGCCAGATATTCCCAGAACAAGCCATCCTGGACAAAATTGGCAAGATAGCCTGTTGCGCCTGCATCAGCAATCGGATACATCCCCATGGCTCCGGCAACAAGCGGAACATTATCGACTATTGCTGACAACATACCAATGGCTCCGCCAATCAGATAAACATCGCCCAGACTTTGATCGAGTGCCTGAGCCAGCACGCTCAATTGTCCTGCTGATTGCAATGCGGCAACCGCAGAAAGGATTCCGAGGAAAAACAATATCGTAGGCACATCGACTTTTTTGAGAATGGATACCACACTGAGTTTTAATTCTTTCGGTTTTTTCAGATGCAGAATTTCGGTAATCATCCAGATAACTGCAAGTGATAACAACATTCCCATGTAAGGTGGAAGGTGTGTGATGGCTTTAAATACCGGTACAAACAAGAGACCGCCCACACCAAGTGTCAGCATGAGATTTCGCTCGAAAGGAGTCGTAACCGATTTTTTGCTTTCATCCACCTTTGGTCTGGTGACATGACCTTTCATGGTGAAACCAAGAATAATAAGCGGAATAATCATGCAAACAAGACTTGGGACAAAAACACCAACAATAATATTTATTGTTGTTACCTGCCCACCAATCCAGAGCATGATGGTTGTGACATCACCAATGGGCGACCATGCACCACCGGCGTTGGCGGCAAGGACAACCATACTGGCATAAAACCAGCGCGTATGCTTGTCATCAATCAGTTTTCGCAGAAGCGCAATCATGACAATGGTTGTTGTAAGATTGTCGAGCATGGCTGAAAGAAAGAAAGTAATGAAACTGATAATCCAAAGCAGTTTTACTTTATGCGTTGTCTTGATCCGATCGGTGATTACCTTGAATCCCTCGTGCTGATCGGTGATTTCAACAATCGTCATGGCTCCCAGCAGAAAGAAAAGAATTTCGCTGATTTCGCCCAGGTGTTCAATAATCTGATTGTGAACAATGAAATGCTGCATGCCTTCAATTGTGTTGGCATCCGGGTTCGCTGCAAAATATGCATTCCATGCGGTACTGACACCACTGGAAAAAATTTCAAATGCGCCTGAAATGTAAACAACCCAGGTTAAAGAACCGATCAGCAGGGCTGAAGCGGCTTTGTCAATCTTCAAAGGGTGTTCGAGGGCAATAGCTATGTAGCCGATAACAAAGACAACTACCATCAAAAGAAACATACTCATAGTACTTGGTTTTGGTGAGAATTGGCTACAAAGATTAATAAAAAATCTGATTCGTCCAAACAATTTGTCATTGAGTACACATCTATCATTTTTACTTCTGTTAATTTAATCGTTTTATCGTTTTTATACAGCGATCAATCCGGTTGACCATATATGATTCTTATAAAATCACATGCTGTCAACGTCAGCCGGAGACATTTCCCGACAAATCGAATAAGAAAATGTGGCTTGCAGAGAACGGCATTCAACCATGCTGAATATCAGAACGGATAACCAATACCAAAACTCAGCGTGGTTCTGGTCAACGGTTTGTCGAAGCCGACCCATCTTAGGTTTTCTGCCCTTGATGGATCTCTGAGCGGAAAAGATGCATCAATTCTGAATATAAAGAAATCGAAATCGAGCCGCAGACCCACTCCTGTACCTATACCCAGCTCAGTAATCAATGAATTGGTTTTGAATTCACCACCGGGAAATTCATCACTGGCATTTTTCAGCCACACATTGCCGGCGTCTACAAACAAAGCACCGTTGAACCAACTGATGATTGGGAAGCGATATTCGAAATTCATCACCAGACTCATGTCGCCTGTGCGGTCAAACATAGTGGAATCCGAGTAAGTACCAGGTCCAAGCGAACGGAATTTCCATGCACGGATATCATTTGAACCGGAAGCGGAATAACTTTTTTCAAAAGGCAGCAATATGCTGTTGCCATATGGGAAGCCAAAGCCCACGAAAAGCCGGCTGACAAATGTAGTCTGATTCAGCCAAGGCTTGTAAAACCTGTAATCAATATCGAGTTTCAGATATTGCGAATAATTGATCCCCAGCACCCTGTAAATTTCACCCTGCATGGCACTGTTGAAGCGGTTCCCCGCCCATAAAAAAGCACCGGCCTGTTCAAATGTGATTTTTTTGTAAGAATACGACCTATTCTTTCTCATGGCCTGATTACTCGAAACAACGGTGATTCCGCAACCCGGGATAAAGTGGTCTTCGTAGCTGTAGCGTATGGTGCGCGAAAACTGCGAAATACGCTCCGCAAACAATGAGTCGGGAAGAATGCGCACAAGATTGATGGGGAGATAAACCTGATAAACGCTGGTGGCAGATTCCTTCCATTCGAGCGAAGCCTTAAGATGACTGATGTAACGCTCGTAATCGGGCCGCAGCTGATAACTGAATCCCGCGGTATATTTCATCATCGGATGGCTGCTCTGCGTAAACCAACGACTATTGACAGGCGTTGTCAAACCAATCTCCGAGCTGATTTCGGCTGAGTTAAAAGGCAGTCCGCCGATAACATCGTTTTCTTCCTCCAAAATGGTTTTCTGTAATTCAAGACCGCCTTTGAACTTGAAATTGAATTGTTCGGCGCCATGAAAAAGATTTCTGTTTTTGTAAACCAGATTGCCAGCTGTACCCAGGTTTCCTGACGAGTTGGTGCCTTCGATTTCAACGTTTATTGCTTGTACCGGAGATAAGCTCAACTCAACAAAAGCATCGATCGGAACCGTCTGCCCATGCCGGATTCCGGCAGTATCCGGCACGAAACGAATGTTGATGTATTTGAAAATATTCAGGCTGCTGAGCTCTGCCTGCGATTTATTCGCATTATTCAGATTGAAATAATGTCCTGAGCGGATGAAAATCTTACGGGCAATAACGCGAGGCTTCACGCGCATCGGGCTCTGGTGAAGGAAATACAGCGTGTCAGTTTCAGTTTTGTTACGAAGATATTTTACAAACTTCAGCGTATCATACTTCACTACTCCGTCGCCGGTAACTGAAAATTCAGGCAGAACAAAAATACTTCTCACCATGTATTTCTGGTGATTGTAAAACTCTGTCATGCCATTTTTCTGGACATACGGACGGTTAATAATGACCTTCACATTCAAAGTCTTGTTTCCGAGCGCCGAATCTATCTCATAGCGAATGTAAGATTGAGAAAATGCAAAGTATCCCAGATTTTTCAGATCATCATTGATGCGCATGCGCTCACTTTCAAAAACATCTTCATCGTAAATGTTTCCCTGCTGCAGAAGCGAATTTGCCTTACCCGAAATCAGGTATGAACTGATATCCGGATCACCGGAAAAATACTCAACCTTATTGATAGTATACGGGGTACCTGCGTTGATGCGGTATTCAATGCGGGACTTGTTTTTCTTCTTATTGAACACAACCGTGTCATTCACATCAGCATTGAAAAAACCATGCTTTCTGCAATACAGTTCCATTTGCGAAACACTTTGCCTTGTGAGCCCCGAATCGAGAAAGACCGGCTCTTCGCCAACCGTGTTCATAAGCCAGCTACGGAGTCCCCGATTGGCCTTTTCAAGTTCCTTTTGCTCGTTAATGTATTTGTCAGGATGTCTGTTTTTTTTCTTCTGGATTTTCTTTTTGATTCTGGCTTCCTTCCGGGCCGTGCGGTCTTTCATCGAAGCGCCCAGGTTGTACACGCCTGTATGCAGGCGCAATCCCACAAAGCGACGGTTCTCGTGTTGCCTGATCAGTCCGTCAAGGTCATAATAATCCAGCGCATTGTTGTCAATGACAAGCTTTGTATCGGTCAGCAGAATTTTGCCCGGATTTCGTCTTGTTGTGCTGCATCCTCCAAGTATTAACAACATTGGAAGAAACACAATCAGGCAATATCTCAACAACCTGCTATTCATATCTCAGTGATTCGATGGGATCGAGTCTGGCAGCCCGGTTGGCAGGAATGATTCCTGAAAGGATTCCAACTGCCAGCGTCAAAGTAAAACCAAGAATGACCCATCCCCAGGGAACAATAAAATTGCTGTCAAGAAAAACACTGATGACATTTCCAGCCAGCACGCCAAGCAGAATTCCGAGCAGTCCGCCCATCTGACCGACCACAATGCTTTCAATCAGAAACTGATTGCGTATGGCCACACTGGTGGCACCCATTGCCTTGCGCACACCGATTTCGCGCGTTCGTTCCGATACACTTACCAGCATGATATTCATCAATCCGATGGAAGCACCAATGAGGGTAATGAGCCCGATGAGCGTGGCTGCCAGCGTTACATAGCGAATGTTTTCAAGGAGCATATTCACCATGCTGTCACTCTGGCGGATCTCGAAATTATCTGGCTGCCCGACCTTGAGTTTGCGGATTGTCCTGAATATGCCCGTTGCCTCTCCTGTTGCCGTCTCCAGCAATTTGGTATCAGTCGGCATGACATTGATCCGAAACGAAACATCGGAATTGCTGAAATAACGACGTACAGTTGTGACAGGCACCATGCATGAATTATCACCCGAAAATCCAAAACTACTTCCTTTTGATTTCATTACACCCACGACCACAAAGCGGACAGGGCCTATGGAAATCTGCTTGCCAAGCGGATTTTCGCCAGTCGGGAACAACACCTCCGCCACCTCGCTTCCGATGACGGTCACATTGCGCCCCATATTCACTTCGTGCCGCGAAAAACTGCGCCCTTTGTCAACTTCCTGACCACTGGTGACCATATAATTTTCATCGATACCCAAAACGTCGATATTGGGATTAGACTTCTCCAGCTGGTATCTGACTGTTGCTGTTCCCGAAGCATGGGTGTAAATGGAGACAGCAGCCGGAAACTGATATCTTTCTTTAAACGCCGTTGCCTGATCCCAGGAGATGTCTTCAAACTCAATTCTGTCATCGGGGCCGCCCCCATGGCTGCCACGCATCTTCACATCGACAATGGTAAATGTATTGCTCCCCATGCGTGTGAAATTTTCGCTCAGCGAAAACTTGATGGATTCGATGGCGGTAAGAATGCTGATAAGTGCCATAATGCCGAAAGCGATAATGAGTACCGTGAGAATGGTCCTCAGCAAATGGCTGCGCACCGAGCGCAGCGCAATATTGAAACTTTCGCCTATGATTTTCAGATTCATCTATACAATGTTTAGCCGGGAAAGTGTCCCGAAAATGAAAGCCCAGGAAACAACCGATATGCAAAAATAAACAATTATATACTTGGTTTTCCGGAACCAGCGACGAACAATGAATGCTGTGAGCGGAATTGAAAGTATGGATGGACCGAAAACCATCAGCAGCGGGATGCCATACTTTCTCAGTTTTATCTGCCTGCGGTACCGCTTCATCCATTCTCCGTTTACTGTCCTGCGCTTTTTTGAAACAATCCTGTTGAACAAAAGAATTATTTCAGCAGAAAAAAAATAAAAAACAAAAAAACCGATAATACCGCCCAAAGCCAAACTCAATGAGGTTTCCCAGTAATTGAATCCGCTGGCAACTGCAGCCGGTCCGGCAAACAGAAACTTGTAAGTGCTGATGGCAACAACATACAAATATTCGTAGAACCTGTGTGCTAAAAACAGTAGGCACAGCATATCTGATAATTAATCCTTGCGGCCATAGGCAAGATCTCCTGCATCACCCAGCCCGGGAACAATGTAGGCGTGAGCTGTCAATTCCTCATCGACTGCGGCTGCCCAGATGTGGAGTTTGCGATGCGGCAGATGCTGACGGACATAATCTATTCCCTGCGTGCTTGCTATAACCGTGGCTACATGGACTTCTTCGGGCACTCCGAACTGGAACAGTTCCTTTGCAGATAACACCAGCGAAGATCCGGTGGCCAGCATGGGGTCGGCAATAATAAGTGTTTTGCCTTCAATCTCTGGACAGCTCACATATTCCACCTGAATGGTAAACCTCCCATCCTTGTGATGTTTGCGGAATGCTGAAATGAAAGCACTTTCTGACTTGTCAAACATATTCAGAAATCCCTGATGAAAAGGCAGTCCTGCGCGCAGAATGGTCGCCAGCACCGGCCAGTTTTCAACCACCGGCACATCAACTTCTCCAAGCTGGGTGGTCACCTGACGAGGGACATAGCTGATCTTTTTGCTGATTTCAAAAGCGAAAATTTCACCCAGCCGTTCCAGGTTTCTTCTGAAACGCAGACTGTCCTTCTGTATCTCAGCATCGCGCAGCTCGCTGATGAATTGATTCACAATGGAATTTTCCTTACCCAGATTATGTACCATGGTTTCGTATTGTTGGTGAGGCGAAAATACTTATTTTTTCTGTTTCTGTCGTAGATGGATTGTTCCCGGATCTGATCAGCCAATATCCTGTTTCTGAAAGTTCAGATAGAATCGCACGATGGCCTCAATTCCGTTCAGGAAATTCTCTACCCGGAAACTTTCATTGGGCGAGTGGATGGCATCGGACTCAAGGCCAAATCCCATCAGCAATGATTTCACACCAAGGATTTCCTCGAAAGTGGCAATAATCGGAATGCTTCCTCCGCTGCGGGTTGGAACAGGTTTTTTGTCGAACAGTTCTGTCAATGCTGCATCGGCTGCCTGATAGGCCTTCCCTTCAATTGGCATCACATAGGGCTGGCCGCCGTGAAGAATCTCGACTTTCACTTTTGTATAGGCCGGAGCAATCTTTTCCAGATGTGCTTTGATCAGCTCAGCAATTTTCTCATTGTTCTGATGGGGCACCAGGCGCGACGAAAGCTTCGCATATGCTTTTGAAGGCAGCACCGTTTTTGAACCTTCTCCGGTATAACCACCCCAGATGCCGCACATATCAAGTGTTGGGCGGATTCCGGTTCTTTCAAGTGTCGTATATCCTTCTTCTCCGAATAACTCCACAACATCGATAGCAGACTTATAGTTGTCGATACTGAAAGGCGCCTTGTTCAGTGCAGCCCGCTCTGCATCGGAAACCACATCAACATCATCGTAAAAACCGGGAATGGTTATCCGGCCTTTTTCATCCGTTAGCGAAGCTATCATTTTCGAAAGCATGTTGATGGGATTGGCCACAGCGCCGCCGAAAAGTCCCGAGTGCAGATCGCGGTTGGGTCCTGTAAGCTCTATCTGCAGATAGGTAAGACCACGCAGCCCAACCGTAATGCTTGGAATATCTGCGGCAATCATACCCGTATCGGACACAAGAATAATATCCCCCTTCAGCCGGTCTTTATTGCTCTTGCACCATTCAACCATAGCAGGGCTTCCGATTTCCTCCTCGCCTTCGATCATGAATTTCACATTGCATTTGAGAAGGTTATTCTTCATCAGATATTCGAAGGCCTTGGCATGCATAAAACCCTGTCCCTTATCATCATCGGCACCACGGGCATAGATTTTCCCGTCAATGATCACCGGCTCAAACGGATTTGTCTTCCATTCGCTCACCGGATCAACCGGCATCACGTCATAATGCGCATAAACAATGACTGTCGGATAAGAAGGACCAATGACCTTTTCGCCATAAACCACCGGATTTCCGCTGGTCGGGCAAACTTCGGCAAAATCAGCACCAGCGTCAAGAATTGACTTCTTCCAGTATTCAGCTGCGCGGATCATATCCTGTTTATGTGAAGACTCACTTGAGATGGAGGGAATTTTCAGAAGATCAAACAATTCGTTCAGAAAGCGATCCTTATTGTCGTCGATGTAATTACGTATTTCGTTCATCTCTTTTTGATTTTGAAACAAAGATAGCATTTTAAATAATCAATTTATTTCAAAATGCGCAAATTTGATATAGCCCGGCAACATTAGTATTTCAACGAAATTGCTACTCAGGTCAAATAATATTTTACCTTTAACATGCAACCTTACAACTATAAATTTTATCTTTGCCAAACAAACTATTTCGCATTGCCATGTTTCATAGACGAATCGCCGTTTTTTTCTGCTTGTTGCTGACCTTTTCCGGATTGAATGCACAGATTTCCGTGGATTATTCTTTAACGCCTACGCAGCTGGTACAGAACGTTTTACTTGGTGGCGGAATTTCTGTTTCCAATGTAACTTTTACCGGCGGGGCCGAAATGAGGGGCACATTTGAAGGAACCTCCAATCTCGGAATCGATACCGGACTCATTCTGGCCACCGGAGACATTGCCGTTTCAATAGGGCCAAACACTTATATTAGTCATTCCGACGGCGGTGGTGTTGCCGGAGACAGCCAACTAGATGCTTTGATCGGCAGCTCAACCAATGATGCAGCCGTTCTTGAGTTTGACTTTGTTCCTTCATCTGACACCATCCGGTTTTTTTATGTTTTTGGCAGCGAAGAGTATCCCGAATATGTTTGTTCTGAATTCAATGATGTTTTTGCTTTCTTTCTGTCCGGGCCAAATCCGCTTGGAGGAAACTACAACAACGTGAATATTGCCAAAATTCCCGGAACCAATATCCCTGTTGCCATTAATTCCATCAATCCAGGTGCTGAAGGTGCATATGGAGACCCGGGCGGCTGCACTACACTGGCCTATTCTTCACTTTATAACGACAACACATCCGGTACTACCATTGAGTATGATGGCTTCACTGATGTTCTTGAAGCATCGGCCAATGTGATTGCCTGTTCAACCTATCACATCAAAATTGCCATTGCCGATGTAACAGACGGAGCCTACGATTCCGGCGTTTTTCTCAAAGCCAAGAGTTTCAGTTCACCGGCCGTCGGCATTACAGCAGTGGGCAGCTCGTTCGACTCCACCATGGTGGAAGGTTGTGGTTACGCCACCTACACTTTCACCCGGGGCGGGGATCTGGCAAACCCGTTCACTATCAATTATATCATCGAAGGCGATGCCATCAACGGAATTGACTATACCGACCTTGCCGGAAATCCCATCGCTAATTCGGTTACATTTGCTGCAGGCCAGAACAGTGTTGACCTCAACATAGATCCGGTAAACGACGCGATATCAGAATTTACCGAACAAATTAAACTTTCCATTCCCCAGGTAATCTCATGTATCGACGACACTTTGTCGGCTACCATATACATCACCAATGTTGATCCGATGACCATTGAACTGAGCGGCGATACTGTTATCTGCGTTGAGTCTGGCGAATCCAGTACGTTGAACGTTGCATTCAGCGGCGGTTACGGGCCATTTGACTTTGCATGGGATAATGGTCTCGGCAACAGCAGCCAGGTAATTGTTGCACCTGAGCAGCCTACCACCTACACCGTTTCAATTCTTGATTCCTGTGGAAATGAATCTGCGGTAAAATCCATTACCATTCACAATGAATGCGAAATCAGACTGACCAATGTTGTAACCCCCAACTCAGATGGACATAATGAGTCTCTGGTTTTTCCGAATCTCGAAAATTATCCGGGATCAGAATTAACCGTTTTCAACCGCTGGGGCAAGGTTATTTATAAAAGCTCCAACTACTCAAACGACTGGTCTCCAACTGACTTTTCTGAAGGTACATACTACTATGTTCTGAAAAAAACGGCAGGTATCGAACATCCTGCAAAAGAATATCACGGCACCATGACCATTCTAAAATAAACTAAATGAAAACTTTCATAAACCGGCTGATTATCATTCTGGTCATTACACTTTCAGGTCATAACGGTTTTGGACAACTTACCGTCACTTCCGGGCTGACCCCTGCTCAGTATGTCGATTTTCTGGTTGGCGCCGGAATCACATACAGCAATGTTGTTTATACAGGCGACCCTAATGCAATAGGAAAATTTGTGACAGGAACTACAACCACAAATCTTGGACTTGCCTCCGGGGTTATCATGTCATCTGGCTATGTGAACGGCACCGGAACAGAGGCAATTGGCAGTTCCGTCATCAATTTTGTAAGCACACCGTTTACAAATACGTATACAGATGCCAACCTGCAATCACTTATTCCTTCCTACACTGTTGAAGATGCCACCAAAATAGAATTCGATTTTATTCCGGTTTCCGACACCATCAGATTCCGTTATGTATTTGGATCTGAGGAATACAACGAATTTGTCGGAACATCCTTCAATGATGTTTTTGGTTTTTTTGTTTCAGGGCCAAATCCATCCGGCGGAAATTATTCAAGCCAGAACATTGCCCGTATTCCCAATACGACCATGCCCGTTACAATCAACAATGTAAACACCGGATCATATTCGCAGTATTATGTGAATAATGAAGCTCTGGGAGGAACAACGATTGTTTATGATGGCTTTACAACTGTTCTCACTGCATGGGCTCTTGTAACTCCCTGTGTTCAATACCATATCAAGCTGGCTGTCGGAGATGCCGGCGATCAGTCTTACGACTCCGGTGTTTTTCTCGAAGCCAACAGCTTTTCAAGTCCTACGCTGAATGTTTCGACAACCTATGTGAACGACACAACCATCGGAAGCTTCGCCATGGAAGCCGGCTGCAATGATGTGACAACCTGTTTTTCACTGTCAAGTACACCAACAACAAATTTCACCGTTAATTATACCATCCTCGGCACTGCAACTAACGGAGTTGATTATCCCACCATTCCTTCTTCGCTGGTTATTCCTGCCGGCACAGATTCTGTTTGTATGACTATCAGTCCCACGATGGACAATCTGGCCGAAGGCGTAGAAACCATCCTGCTTGTACTTCAAAACCAGATCAGTTGCAACACTGTCTCTGATACCGTCGAAATCATGATCCTGGATTATGACCAGATGAACGTAATGATTTCGCCTGACACCTCTGTTTGCATGGATACGGTGCAGATCTGGACACTTGGCAGCATGGGAGTGCCCCCATACACCTATGCCTGGAACAATGGATTGCCCGCAATAACAAACCATACGGTTGCTCCTGCCACAACCACCACGTATGTGGTAACAGTAACGGATTATTGCAATCATACAGCTACCAACGACGTTACCATTACAGTTGGCGGAGCCAACGTTGATGCAGGTGCCGACCAGACCATCTGTGAAGGACAAAATGCAACGCTGAACGCGGTCACCAATAATACTGTTGTCTGGAATACAGGAGCAACAACCAATAGCATAACCGTTTCGCCACCACAGGATTCAACATATGTGGTTGTTGCCGGTTCTGGCCAATGCTCATCAACTGATTCCGTCACCGTGTTTGTTAATCCTCAGCCTGTTGTGTTTGCAGCTGCCGTTCCCGACAAAATGTGTGTTGGTCTGACTTCAGAAATTTCTGCCGCCGGCGCTGATCAGTTTCTGTGGCAGAGCAATCCGGTTGATGGAACACTCAATCAGACTCCTGGTGGTGTAAATGACCAGCTATCCGTAAAACCATCCACCACGACTACATATGCGGTCACCGGGACCAATGCCGGCGGCTGCTCAGCATCAGCATCTGTTAAGGTTACCGTAATTCCCTCGCCAGTAGCTGCTTTCTTTACTCAACCCCCGTTTGCATCCTCATTTGACCCGACTATTGAGTTTATTGACAATTCACAGGGCGGACCGGTACTCTGGAGATGGCTTCTGAGCGATGGATCTACTTATGCGGTGCCCGAATTCTCCCACACCTATCCAATGGACACATGGGGCGAGTTTCCCGTACTGCTTTATGTCGAAAACGCAGATGGATGCAGCGATTCTATTACACAAACCATTGTAATCAAACCCGATTATACGTTGTATATACCCAATGCCATTTCACCCAACGGAGATGGAATCAATGACCGTTTCCACATCAGCGGACTCAACATTCCCATCAAGGACTTTTCATTCCGCTTGTATGATCGCTGGGGAGCCCTGATGTTTTGTTCGTCAGTTCCATCATTCGAATGGGATGGATTTGTTGACGGCAAAGTCGTTCCTGATGCGGTTTATAACTACAGACTGATTTTCAGCGATCCGACCGGCAATGCGCATGTGAGAGAAGGCAGCATCACGGTAATCTACTGATCTTTCCGCAGGATTTATTGAATGCAGTAATTTTGTACTTTTGCAGTGCAAAATAATATTGCTATGAAAAAGAAAATTGCTATTAATGGTTTTGGCAGAATCGGACGCCTGACCTTTCAGTCCTTATTGAAAAACAACGATGTGGAAGTGGTTGCCATCAACGACCTCACCGATGCAAAAACACTTGCCCATCTGCTTAAATACGATTCCGTTCACGGTCGTTTTGACGGAGCCGTCGAAGCCGGTGAAAACAGCATCATCGTCAATGGAAAAAAATTCATCATTTATGCTGAAAAGGATCCCGCAAACCTTCCATGGAAAGACCTTGGTGTTGATATAGTAGTTGAATGTACCGGTCGTTTCCGCAAGAGAGCCGATCTCGAAAAACATCTGGCTGCAGGTGCCCGCCGCGTGGCTCTGAGCGTGCCCGCCGATAAAAGCACCGATGTCGATCTCACCGTAGTTATCGGCGTGAATGACAACCTGCTGAACAAAGACCATGTGCTCGTCAGCAACGCGAGCTGCACAACCAACTGTCTGGCTCCTGTGGCCAAAGTGCTGAACGATTCATTTGGTATCGAACATGGATTGATGAACACCATTCACTCCTACACCAACGACCAGATCATTCTCGATGCACCACACAAAGATCTGCGCCGTGCGCGGGCTGCAGCCGTGTCTATCATCCCAACAAGCACGGGCGCCGCAAAAGCCATTGGTCTGGTGATTCCCGAACTCACCGGAAAACTCGACGGTATGTCGATGCGAGTCCCTACACCTGATGGCTCCGTGGTTGACCTCACTGTTATATTGAAAAAAACAGTCACTGCTGCTGAAATCAATACAGCCATGAAAGAAGCAGCAGAAGGCCCCATGAAAGGTGTTCTTGAATTCACTACCGATCCGCTCGTGAGTGTTGATATTATTGATAACGCACACTCTTCCATATTTGATTCACTGCTCACACAGGTCATCAGCGGAAATATGGTGAAAGTAGTTTCATGGTACGACAATGAATATGGCTACTCGCAGCGTCTGGCCGATCTGGCAGTGAAACTCAGTAAACTGGATTAATTATGTCTCTCCTGATTGTTGTTGGAATTTGCATTGCACTGATCGGACTGGCTGTGGCCGGCATCGCTATAAAAATGTTTTTAAAAAAAGGCGGCGAGTTCAAAAAACAATGCTCCGTCAAAGATCCGAAAACAGGCGAATCGCTCGGATGCAGCTGTGGCGGCCAGGGTAAGACCTGTCATAATTCCTGATGATTTCACGTTATAAAAATTGAAATGAAAAAAGAAAAGCGGATAGATAATTACCCAGATGATAATTACTATCGCATCGATCATTACGACGAAGAAAATCTGAACAAACTTAAGGTTCATTACAAAAAAGTCCTTAGCCTGATTGGTGAAAACCCGGATCGTGAAGGATTGCTGCAAACACCGGAACGCGTGGCTAAATCCATGCAGTTTCTGACTCATGGATATCATGCAAACCCTGAACAGATACTGCGTTCAGCCATGTTCCGCGAAGACTATCGCGAAATGGTGATTGTGAAGGATATCGAAGTCTATTCAATGTGCGAACACCATATGCTGCCGTTCTTCGGAAAAGCGCACGTGGCCTACATTCCAAATGGATATATTGTCGGACTGAGCAAAATTCCACGCATTGTCGATGCTTTTTCAAGACGGCTGCAAATTCAGGAAAGACTTACAACCCAGATAAAAGATTGTCTTCAGGATGTTTTACAACCCCTGGGTGTTGCCGTTGTCATCGAAGCACATCACTTGTGCATGATGATGCGTGGCATTCAGAAACAAAACAGCATTACCACCACTTCTGATTTCACCGGCGTTTTCCGCAACGATAAAACCCGTGCGGAATTCATGACGCTCATCAGTGCTCAACTTCATTAAGCAACTAAAAAAAACACAAATATGGAACAAAACACCAATTATTCCGAACCGCAGGTTTTCACCAAAGAACAGGCTGGCGTGCGCAACAGCTTCGTTGCAAAAGTATTTTCCTGGATGTTCGCTGCGCTGATCATTACTGCCGTTGTTTCATTTCTTTTCGGCTCGCAGATATCGCTGATCCGGCTTCTGTACAATGAATCCGGAATGACCATTCTCGGCTGGATAGTCATGTTTGCACCGGTGGGACTTGTTTTGCTGATGTCATTTGGCTACAATAAAATGTCAGCAACAACCATGTCAATTGTTTTTATCATTTATTCCGCGCTGATGGGCGCCAGTCTCGGTTTCATTTTTCTTGCATTCCAGCTTGGAACCATCGGGCTTGCATTCATTGTAACCGCAGGCATGTTCGCCATCATGGCCATTGCAGGCTACACCACCAAAATGGATCTGACAAAATTCGGCAACATCCTGATGATAGCACTGGTGGCCATTGTCATTGGTAGCGTGGTGAATATTTTTATGAAAAACGACACCATGGATTTTATCATCTGCATTGTCGGAGTGCTTGTTTTCACCGGCCTAATCGCCTATGACATGCAACGCATCAAACAAAATGCGGAATATGCCATGGCCAACCCCGAAGCAGGAAAAAAGATGGCGGTATTCAGCGCACTCAGTCTGTATCTCGATTTCATCAACCTCTTCCTGATGCTGTTGCGTCTTTTCGGAAGAAACGAATAAATTCATTGCTTTGATTGAAAACACCTGCGAAAACACGCAGGTGTTTTTTTTATGGATTTCTGAGAAAGTTGTATCTTGAACTAAAATTAAAAACCATGAGAAACGCATTTTTATTTCTGGTATCAATTGCGCTTTTTGCTTCATGCTCCACAAACCGCGCATACAAATCCGTTACTCCCGTTTACGGCTATACCAGTTATACCGAAAGCAGGGGCTCAAAAACAGATAAGACAGAAACACTCGCCGGCTTCAGCGAAGACCAGAAGATCATTTACAATGCAGGCATCGGTTTGGTTGTGAAAAATCCTGACACAGCTGCAACACGCGTAACATCCATTGCAAAGAAATACGAAGGATACGTGGTTTCAATCAGCCAGAACAGCGTTTCAATCCGAGTGAAATCGCAGCACCTGAATACAGCGATGAAGGAAATTGAATTGCTGGGTAAACTGAAATACAAAAACATCAGCGGCGATGATGTGACCATGGAATACAACAATCTTACAATACGCCTCGACAACGCCAACAAGGCACGTCAGAGGTACCTTGAACTACTTGCTAAGGCCGAAGATGTGAAAGCCGCACTGGAAGTGGAAAAAGAACTTGAACGACTCAACAAGGAAATCGATCTTCTCGAAATGCAGATCCGCAATATCACTCAGCAGGTGAATTATTCACTGATCACTGTATCGCTAGAAGAGCGCACCCAGCCTGGCATTCTGGGCTATGTGTTCATTGGATTGTATAAAGGAGTGAAGTGGCTGTTTGTGTGGAACTGAGCGATATAAGATATCAGACCGGTGATTTTAGATTTTTGATCTGAATTGTGATTTTTGATTTGTGTGTCGTTACGCGTTACAAACGTTACTGTCGTTACAAATATCTCAGCCGTCAGCTCTGCGAAGGAGCTTGGGAGAAAGCATGCGGCATGAGGCATGCGGCTTTCGGTTCAT
>CAZJOL010000011.1:0-24075 GCA_964547605.1 uncultured Bacteroidaceae bacterium
CAGGCCGGAACATGGAACCGTCGTAACAACAGCAAAAACAACGGTTCCATGTCCTTCAGCTCCTTCGTTGCTTTCGGACGGTGGAATGTTGTTTTTGGTCCGTTGAAAAAATTTGAGACATTCTCTATTACAAGACAATAAATCTGCGGGCTTTTTCGGCAATCAGTTCCGGTGAAATGTCTTTCATGCAGCTGAAATGCTCTTTCGGACATTTTTTATATCCCAGTTTGCTGCAAGGGCGGCACCGAAGATTTTTATTTTCAATTATCTCCGATTTGGCTTCGAGTCCTTCTGGAAAATAAGGATACATGCCGAATGCAGGAACTGTGTTTCCCCAGATGCTGATGATTGGCTTGTGCAATGCTGCTGCAATGTGCATCATGCCGGTGTCGTTGGAAATCACCAGGCGGGCTTTGTCAATCACTGCTGCGGATTCTGTGAGCGAAAGCTCGTTGCAGAGATTTATGACTTTTTCGGCGTTGCTTGCTTTGATGTACGAAGCATCTTCCTGCTCGCTTTTTCCACCCAGCAAAACCACCGGAACAGGTGCTGATTTCACAAATTCAATAATCTGCGCAGTTGGATAACGCTTGGTTGCATAGGTTCCGCCGATGGCAAAGGCAATGTATTTTTCCGGTAAGTTTTTTCTGAATTCAGAATTGAAATCTTTAGGAAAAAAGAAATCGAGACCTTCTTCATCATTCACCACATGCAATTTTTTGACTGCTCTGAAATAACGGTCAACAATATGAATGTCGGGCATCAGATTTATTTTCAGCTTTGTAAAAATCCATTTCCGGATGTTCAGTTTGTTGAAAGTATAATATTTTATGTTCAGATGTGCCATAAGCCGCTGACTGCGCCAGTTTCGGTGCAGGTCGATCAGACAATCAAATTTCTCGGCTTTAAGGTTATCCAGTATTTCAAGTGGTGATTTTTTTACAAGCCACAGTTTTGAAATGTACGGATTCGCTGACATTGTTTCTGCATAGCGCTTTCGGGTGATGTAGTGAATTTCAGCATCCGGGCGTTGTTTTTTCAGGCAACGCACAACCGGTGTTGTCAGTATAATGTCCCCGATGGAGCTTATGCGGTAAACCAGTATTTTCATGCAATCCGGTATGAAATATGAATTCCCATAATAATGAAACTGTTTTCGACGTTAATATTTTCCGGAAACCAGCCTCGACTGACAAAAATAATTAATTTTGCGTTAGGGATTGATTCTCATGAAAAGAAAAACTGTTTTGTATATTCTGCTTCTTGTTCTGACCTTGGCGGTTACAGTCACGGCATGCAAAACAGATAAGAAGTACAATCCGAAGAAATGCAAGACCTGTCCGCATTTTTAATTTACCCAGAGAGAGACGTTTGAGTTGAAGGTTTATAAAGTGAAAAGTTTATAAAGGTGCTTTATATTTTATGTTTTTCGAATTACTATAACGTCACCTTTCTACTTTACAAACTTTACAAACTTTATAAACTTCCCATGTTTTGCGGCGAGTGCTATTTAGTCGCTTTTGCAAGGGTGAACGAAAATGTGGTGCCGACATCGATTTTTGAGCGCACATGAATGGTTTGCTGATGTGCTTCGATAATATGTTTTACAATGGCCAAACCAAGTCCCGTACCTCCAAGCTTACGACTGCGACTTTTTTCGGTACGGTAGAAACGTTCGAAAATCCGCGGCAGATCTGCCTGATCGATTCCAATGCCATTGTC
Organism: uncultured Bacteroidaceae bacterium; assembly: GCA_964547605.1. GTDB lineage: Bacteria > Bacteroidota > Bacteroidia > Bacteroidales > DTU049 > GWF2-43-63. Next base: position 1,723 of record CAZJOL010000011.1, read on the forward strand.
AGCTACTTCAATTAAATAATATTCATCCATATCAAAGGCGCTGATGGTCGTCGAACCGAAGCGATTGCCGTATTTGAGTGAATTGTCAATCAGATTGATCAGTACCTGCCGGATTCGGTCCGGATCGGCATGCACCATTATTTTGGTGTCGGATTGATTTTTATAATCGAACACTATGCGTCGCTTTTCCGCTTTAATTTCCATGAATTCGAAGACATCTTTCACCAGTGCGGAAAAATTGAAACTGATGAAATTCATTTTCATGGTGCCGCTTTCAAGCTTTGAGATTTCATCGAGGTCGTTTACAATGGCAATCAGACGATCAATGTTTTTTGCTGCGCGCTGCAGATATTTCTCATTGATTTCGTCATCGTGGAGACCGCCGTCGAGCAGCGTCAGCACATAGCCCTGGATTGTGGTGATGGGGGTTTTGAGTTCGTGCGAAACATTTCCGATGAATTCGCGGCGAAACTCTTCGTTCTTTTTCAGAATTTCTATTTCGTTGGCTTTGTCGCGCGTCCATTTCTCAACATCGCGGCTGACATTCTCGAGTACGTCGCCTTTTTCAATCTGAATTTTACGATCGCTTTTACCGAGTTTGGTGCTGCGGATTGATTTGTAAATAAGCCGGATTTTGTCGTAAATGAAGCGATTGAGCGTGTACAGTAATGAGAGAAAAACCACGACGAATGTGGCCAAAGCCAGTGCCAGTGCAACTATCCACGAAGGAGCAATGGTGAATTCCATCACAACAAGACTGATGACAAACACAATCGCTGCCAGTATCACCGCAATGAAAACTGACAGATGGCGCGGATTTCCGGGAATAATTCTCATTTCTTGATTTCAAAAGTGTATCCGACACCTTTCACTGTACGAATAAGGATCAGCCCGATTTTCTCTCGGATTTTGCGGATATGGACATCGATGGTGCGGTCGCCGACAACAATATCATTTCCCCAGACTTTGGAGAAAATTTCTTCACGTGTAAAAACTTTTCCGGGTTTGCTGGCAAGCAGCGCAAGCAATTCAAATTCTTTTCTTGGAAGTATAATTTCATGACCTTCCCGGATGACAATATACCGCTCGAAATTAATGACGAGCCCCTCAAATTCAAGTTCGCGTGCGGTGTCTGCGTTTGTGTCGGTTGAGAATCGTCTCAGGTAAGTCTTCACTTTAGCAAGAAAAACCTTTGGTGTTATGGGCTTGCTGATGAAGTCGTCGCCGCCGGATTCAAGTGCAGCAATCTGAGCGAAATCCTCATTGCGTGCGGTAAGAAAAATAATGACGGATTTTTTTAATGATTCATGTTTTCTCATTTCCTGGCAGGCGGTGATTCCGTCCATGCCTGGCATCATGATGTCAAGAACAATCAGCTGCGGTTCAATATCCAGTGCTTTATTGATGGCAGACTGACCATCGCGTGCGGTGAACACATCGTAGCCTTCCTTTTTAAGGTTGTAGCTCATGATTTCGAGAATGTCCTTCTCGTCATCCACCAGCAGGATTTTAATGTTGTCGTTCGGATTCATGTAGGCAAATCGAATTGTTACACAAAGTTATTAAAATACCGGAAAGAGCCGTTGAAGTTACAATTGCTTAATGTAAAAGTAATAAATAGTGAATATCGAACACTGAACAAAGAACAAGGAATGATGAAATTTGACAATATGAGGCTCACATAGAATCACGTAAAAAAGCTTGTCACGTTTTACGTGATGACAAGCTGTGACACGGTTGCGAATTTGAGAACACAAGAAAGAATAGAACTGTCCACCGAACACTCACAACTGACCACTTCAATGTGCCTTTCTACTTTATAAACTTTGAAACTTTACAAACTCGACAGACACTTCATCATTCTAACTTCCTTGTTCGATGTTCATTATTCTACAGCCCGCCTTCACCGCGGTAAAGCGACAGTTTCCCGTTAAGGGTGACCTTCAGAACAGTCATGTACTTATCCTGCACGCCTTCGGGAACATCAATGTAAACGATTCCCGGAACCTTGCTCCACGAGATCTTTCCGACCACATTGAACGGAACCGGAGTGTTGGATCCCACCACTTCAATTTTTTTAATATCATTGTTCAGCCCTTTCAGAATCACGTTTCCGCTTTGTTGTCCCTGAAGAAAAAGATAGATGGCTGTTGAGTCTTTTGAAATGGTGGTCGGCCCGTAGAAGTGGCCGAGCGGCAATCCTGCAACGGATTCAAAAACGGCTTCGCTGTGTTTGCTGTTCCACTGGCCGAGCTCCTGCATGATGAACAGCTGTTCAACGGGAATGGTGCCATCGGCTTTGGGTCCGATATCGAGCAGGAGATTGCCTCCAAAGCTGATGCAGTCAACAAAAATGCTGATGATTTCGTAAGGCGTTTTATAAGCCGAATCTGTGATGTAATATCCCCAGGAATCATTCATGGTCATGCACAATTCCCAGTTGTCTTTTTGCGGACGCACCACCGGGAAGTGTTGTTCAGGTGTGGCATAGTCGCCATATCCCTGCAGGCGGCCATTGATGATGGCTTTCGGATTGTTGTTCAGTATCATCTGACGTATTCCTGCCGCATCCCATTCTTCGGCACTGTGTTCCCAGTCACCGTCGAACCAGATGAGATCAGGGTTGTAGAGTTTAAGAATTTCTGAAATCTGACCGTTGTTGAATTTCATGAATTTTCCCCAGCGTTTGGGATTGTCTGCAATTTCATAACGTGATGAATCGCGCAGAAATCCGGGATAGTCCTTATTTGTCCAATCAATTAATGAATAGTACAATCCAAGTTTGAGGTTTGTTTTTCTGACTTCGTTTACAAAAGGGGTGAGAACATCGCGTTTGGCGGGCGAACCTTTTTTTGTGCTCAGGTCGTTGAGTTTTGTGTCCCAGAGCGCGACTCCGTCGTGGTGTTTAGATGTAATCACAACGTAACGGGCTCCGGTTTTCTGAATCAGCGACACCCATTCGGCAGGGTTGTACTTGTCTGCCGTGAATTCATTTATCTGAGCCATGTAGTCTTTGTGACTCGTATGTCTGTTGTGAAATTCCCACGATTCGCTGCCACGGCCGGTAGAATAAATTCCCCAGTGAATGAATATGCCCAGTTTGGCTTCGGAAAACCATTGCATTTTTGCGGCATGCGATGTGTCAGCCTGGCCATTGGTATTGATAAATGCTGAAATCAGCATCGATACGATAAAAAGTTTTTTCATATGGATTGTATTGCTGCAAAGAAACAAAACAATACATAGTTTCGCAACATTTTTTTGAGATGCTGTACAATCCTTATTTGAAGCGGCAACAAAATGAGAGTTGGATATTATTCAAATGAATATCCAAAATCGATGTCCGGAGTTTTTTTGTGGCAGTCAATGAAGTTCTGCAGGTCGTTGAACCATTCAATTACAGTTGTGCATTCAACGATGTCGGAGCGGTTATTTAAAACATCGTTATAGGAGGAATATGGCCATTCTTCAGCTTTATTTGCAAAGCCGTGATAAACCGGATTGTTGTTGATGTATGTGACCAGGTTTAGCAGGTACGTGGATGAATCGACTTCTTTTCGTTCGAAATTTTTGATGAAAATTCCACCCATACGATTGAATTGTTTATTGAAGGCCTGCGTATAACTGGAGAATAAATCACCAAGCTGACGGCTGATCAGTTGCCCGATAAACAGATCTGAAGCTGTGTGATCCGTTTGGGAAATATTTGAAAGCTGTATATATTTCCGGAGGAATTTGCTGTACGTTTTAATACGTGAAGACGGAGCAATTTTCTCAAGCCGGAAAAAATCCGGAAGGTCTTTTACTTCCAACTTTACCTCTTGTAACTTTACCTCTTGTAACTTTACCGAAGTTTCGAACTTCGGTAAAGTTTGAGGTAAAGTTTGAGGTAAAGTTGGGGTGGAGAGGATTTTTTCCATACTTTCCAGCATTTCCTCCCGGCTTTTCACGCGGACAAGAAAATGAAAATGGTTTGGCATCAGGCAATAGGCGTAGGTGTCGAAAAACGGCAGCAAATGAAACCGGTATTTGTTCAGAAAAAACAGATGGTTCTCCTTGCAGCGGAAAACATTTTCAAACCCGTTTGCGTGATTGTAAATGTGGTAATATTTGTCGGGCTCCAGATACATTTCATCAGCTGTTTTCCGGCTCGTCAGAACTGGATGTAGATGAACGGCATGGCGTCGAGGCTGTAGAGCTGGTAGAGCAATATTATAAGAATGGCCAGGGATGCGGCTTTGAGCGACCAATGAACTTTGGTGAATCCGGCAAATATTCCGGCATACATTTTTACCGGCAGATATTGAAGAATCAGACCGCCAAGCATCAGAAGGAAAGGCGTCATATAAATATCAAGCCACTGCGGGAACATCGACAAATCTGTTGTCAGAATGAAATTGTAGAATTCACCGGCTTTGGTCAGATTGGGCACTTTCAGCAACACCGCTGTGAATACAAGAAAATGGAAAGTGATGAAAATGCTGATGAAAGAATAAATTCCTTTAGGCATCCATTTCTGGATTTTTGTTCTGGTGTTCTGACTGATTACATCCCACGAAATGGCTGCACCATGCAACAGACCCCAGAGAACAAAGGTAAGCGCTGCGCCGTGCCACAGACCGGATACAAAAAACGTAATGAATACGGCAAGCAGTATCAGACTTTTTCCGCCACGTCGCCACGCGAACGCCAATGGCTGATACAGATACTCGTTGAGCCAGTTGTACAAAGTAATATGCCAGCGGCGCCAGAATTCGGTGATATTGCCGGCCAGAAATGGTTTGTTGAAGTTGTGTTCAATTGTAAATCCCATCAGGCAGCCAAATCCAACCATCATGTCGGTGTAGCCGGCAAAATCGAAATAGAGTTGCAGCAGTCCGCCATAGGCAGCCATCAATGCATCAATTCCCGTGAAGTACTGCGGGCTTTCAAAAACACGGTCGACCAGATTGGCGGCCAGAAAATCGGCAAAAACAATTTTTTTGATGAGTCCGAGCATAATCAGAAAAAGACCTTTGCTCAGTGTGTTTTTATCAATGACGGGCTTTGATATAAACTGAGGCAGCAGATCGCGGGCTTTCGATATTGGGCCGGCCAGAATGTTCGGGAAAAATGAGATATACAATACGTAGCGAAACCAGTTGCGCTCGGGCTCTTCAATCACTTCGCGATGGACGTCGAATATATAGGTGAGTGATTTGAAAACAAAATAGGAAATTCCAAGTGGCTGTACGATTTTCAAAACCAGCGGCTCAGTTCCCGGATGGGCAATGCCGGTCCATGTTTCAAGCAGGAAGTTGGTGTATTTGAAATACATGAGTGCACCCACGTTCATCAACACAGACAGCACCAGAAGCCATTTTTTACCGGATGTGGTTTTCGAATTGTGTATTCCTTTTCCGATGAAAAAATCGATGGTGGCCATCAGAATCATCACTCCGACAAACAATCCGCTGATCTTGTAGTAGAAGTACAGACTGAAAACCAGGAGCACTCCGTTGCGCATTGTGCGGTTGTTGAATGACAATGCATACAGCAGATAAAAAAATGCGAAGAGAATGAAAAATGTTACAGACTGAAATATAAGCGGCTGACCGGGCAGATACTGAAGCGAATACAGAAAATCGGAAAATGAAAAATTCATACTACTTGATGCTTAGTTTTTGTCCGACACTCAGATTGTCGGATGTCAGTTTATTATCCTTCTTGATTTTCTCGACAGTGGTGTTGTATTTTTTTGCAATCGACCAGAGCGATTCACCGCTTTTCACAATATGAACGGTGCCAAGTTTACTGCTTTGCGTCTGATTGGTTTGTTGTTGTGTGGTGGTCGTCTGGGTAGTCGTTTTCGCAACAGTGCCTGAAGCATAGATTACAAGCGTTTTTCCGGCTACAATGTTGTTTGATGTCAGCCCATTCCATTTTTTTATTTCATCAACGGTCACCTTGTATTTCGCGGCAATCGATCCAAGATTATCGCCACTTTTGATGGTGTACACTACTTTCTTGCTTTCGCTTCCAGTTTGCTGCGTAGTGGTGTTCTGCGTCGTCGTTGTTGTTTGAGTAGTGGTATTCTTTACGGCGGTTTTGCTTACAAGCAGCTTCTGTCCTGCGTTAATGCGGGTTGTCGAAAGATTGTTCCATCGCTGCAGATCGGCAACGGTCACGCCATACCGCTTTGCAATCGAGCTGAGATTGTCGCCGGAACGCACAATGTAATACTGACCGGTTCCCGTGCTGGCGTATTGAGTGCCGCCTGTCTGATTTTTATAATTGTCGATTTTATCCGCTGCAGCCACTTCCTGACGGTTGTAGTAGGTCGATTTGTTGATTACCCATTTACCGAAATTGGTGGTATCTATGGCATCATTGAACACAAGAAGACTGTCAGGTCTGCGCGACAGATAAGCAATGTAAGAGTTGAGTATGGCGTTGCAATACAACTCGCCTTTCACTTTATAGCCCTTGTAACTCAGATGACAGCGGTCGCGCTGCGAAAGTCCGTTCTTGGCCCAGTTCAGCATGGAGCGCGGTCCGCCTGAAACATTGTAGTAATCATAGAGGACAACATTCTGTTCTTTCGACAGCAATCGTGTGAGTGTGCTGTAATCTTTGCAGTTGGTAATGTTGCGGCCGCGATAATAAATATCCTGAGCGTTTGGCAGCATGAAAACCGCATCCGGAGCCGATTGACGAAACAATGCAATCGCCTTGTTGATGCTGCTCATGATATACTGATAATTGAATGTGCCACGGAAAAAGTCATTCACACCAAGATCGAAGATGACCAGGTCGGGCTTGATGGCTTTGAGTTGCGTAGAGGTCAGATTCTGGTTGAAAAAACTGTGATATCCCGCGCCGTTGATGCCAACACTGATGTACTGAATGCCTGAATTGGCCACGCTTTGAATCTCAACTCCGTAACATTCGAAATACTTCTGCTCCGGCGACGTTTTGTTTACAACAAGTGTGAGAGTGTCCGATGCTTTGGGAAGTATCACTTCAACATACGGAAGTGTGTCTGAGTGACAATCAGCATCAACCCAGGTGCTTGAACCTCCTGCTTTAATTTTTGCATCGAAGCTTTCTTTTCCTTTGTGGCAATAAATGCGGATGCGTTTGAAATCGGGCTGAATCGAATAGTAGTGCTTTCTGAAAATCAGCTTGAATCCAGCGGTTGAGTCAGTTGTAAAGACAGTAATTCCGCTGACACCGATATTCATTTTTGGCTTCAGCTCTACATTTTTCGATCCTGACCAGACGCCGTTTGCCTGTGCAAAATAGTCAAATGCAGAGTGGGTGCCGGCTGCCTGATAGGGGAAAACAATTCCGCGTCCGCCGAAACCAAAAATCTGCTGAAGCATCGCGCGGGTGACACCTGTTCCAATGTCGCTCTGAATGTGAGAATCGCCGATATGAAGAATGACAACTTTTTCCTTGTTGGCTTTTTTCAGTTTTTCGAAAAACGGCGCAATGGCATCGATCTGATACCATTCAAGCATGTTCTTATCGTACTGAAGGAAATTAAAAAATTCACTGTATTTGATGGACTGCTTCAGATAATTCGTATCAGCCGGATTCTTCTGCGCATGGCTTGTGAAACCGCAAAACAGAATGCCGGCCATCAATACGAATATTTTGAATCTGCTTTTTGTCATTTACCGGCAGTTGTTCCGTGAATGAGAAATTTATTGTATTCGCCCATGATGGCGAGGAAGAGTTCATTGACAACAATTTCGCGTCCCTTGTCGGTGTAATGTCCGTCGCGAGATGCCCATCCTTTCTTATTCCATGCAAGAACGGAATTTTCACCGCCCATCAACTGATAGAGGTCGAAAAATGCGCAGCCGTTTTTAAGCGCCACTTCTTTCTGCACATCGCGGATGCGGCTCACCATCGGATACGAAGCATACGTTCCGCCAACGCTGCGGGCAACATCGTTCACTCCAATCACCAGTACGGATGCATCGGGCATCGCTTTCCGGAAATGTGCATACAAACGGTCGTAGCTGTTTTTAATGTTGTTCAGCGATGCTTCGTTTTTCACATAGGGAGTCACATTTCCGCCAAACTGCAGAATGACAAGTTTGTTGTTCAGCTTGATGAATTGTGCTTTGAGAAAATCATTCTGTATGCTCATCAGGCCGTCGCCGCTATGCCCGCGTAGTCCGTAATTATCGAACTGAACGCCAGCTACCGGGTCAAAACTCAGCCCGTAAATCTCAGGACTGGGGCCGGTGAACACGAATTTCAAGCTAACAGGATTGGACTTGAGCGGCAGTTTTATGACATTGAATGGATCCGGACTATCGAGTACCACCTCGGCCAGAAGCTCATTGTTTCTTGAATTGTATACCTTGAGTTCAGCCGGTTCAGTTGCTTTTCCGTACCATAGTTTTGCAACACTATAACCACGGAAAAGTTTGAGAAAAACCGACGCATTTGCATAGGAACAAGCAGGGACCTTGATTTTGATGGTGTCGCCATTTTCTCCTATGCTGTCGCGTGTGCATTCAGGTGTTGAAAAACGGTAGCGGAAAACAGTGCCGCCCGGGCAGTACAACCCTTTTGCGGAGCGGTTGTGAAACACAGTGTAACGTACCCAGTTCGGGCTGACACTCCTGCTGTAACTCACTGGCGAGGTAACATCATCCATAGGAACATAGCCGACACCGCTGCCTCCGAATTTATCCTGAAACATGATGCGAAGCAGGCTTGTAATGCGGTCTCCCTCAATTTGTGAATCACCGAAATGACCAACACGAATGAGTGACGAATCGCTGCTTTGAAGATATCTGAAGAAGTTCTCTAAAGCAGTGCCACCATTGCTTCCCGTAGGGTTGATAAAAAAATCGCTTGAGCTGAAAACCGATTCGTCAAGAATACTCATGCGCTTGATGGCGTCCTCATTCAGGCCATAGGCGCGCGATTCGAGCATGGCAATCACGCTATCGACATTTTGTGTGTTATCCTTAACCTTGAAATTGAGAATCTCTTCTTTCGGAATAAAAGTTATAATTCTGTTGCCGACAACAATGTTGTCTTTTGGCCAGAAGCACGAAGCAACCAGCAAAAGGACTCCTGTCAGTGCAATTATGGCAAAAACCTGATATCTCTTCATTTTAAACGTTCACCTTTTCATTGATGATGGTCAGCATATCGCCGACATTTTTCATTTTAACCATTTCCTTCAGTTTAAAACGAAAACCGAAGGCTTCTTCTACTTTTGCAATCATGGTCAGATGTGTCAGACTGTCCCATTTATCCACATCACCGGCGGTCATTTCCGGCCTGATAACAAGAGCCGGAGCCTGAAATACATCTCTGAAAATTTCCTGAACCTTTGCGTTGATTTCTTCGTTGTTCATTGGTATTATCCTTTCATTAAATTCATTATGTCTGTTTGCATCAGTACCATTCCGGCACCGGGGAAATATGTCAGCACATCGGGATCGTCGCATTGCGTGCGGTCTTTGATGCTGAATCCCATTTTTTCGTAAGCGTGAATGGCCGTTTTGTTTTCAATGTAAGTCATCAGTTCAGCCTGGCTGACCGGATATTGCTGAAGCAGAAATTTTGCAACATGTGCTTTGATGAGCTTTGCAGCAAGTCCTTTGCCTCTGTGTTCATCTGAAACAAAAACGGATTCTATCTGCATGACGCCATCGGTGCGGTGCACCATCATTTTGTCGGTGATGTGTTTCAGCTTCTGCACATAATCGAGCGCATCCTTCGGATAATAATGCTGCATCAGCGCAGAGCGTGCCATCCACGATGAAACGCCGTCAAGGTTTTCAATCCATGACGAAACACAGGCAACAGGTTGTCCATTGTACTCGGCCACCAGAAAATGAAACGGTGAAAACTCACATCCTTCCACTTCTTCGGGCATCATGGCTGCAATGGCGTCGCGGGCCTGTTCGTAGCTGAGACCAAACAGGGCTGCATAGCTGGAATTTTTTCCGGTTGTGCCGAGATCGGCTTTCAGAATGGCTTCGGCCAGAAATCCGTAATCGCTTTCTTTTGCTCGTCGTATGGTATAGTTGAGATCAGTCATGTCCAAGTACCAGATTGTTGATTTCCCTGCGATTTATCTTGCCATTGTTGTTCAGCGGAAATGCGCTTATGAAGCGGAATTCGGACGGGATCATGTAGAACGGCATCTTGCTTTTCAGATATTCGCCCAGTTCATGCACCGCGTCTTCGCTGCCTTCAATGGCTGCTACAATAACGTCATTTCCAGTAGTATCGTGTGCGGCCATGGCAACAACCCTCCGGTTTTCGTAAAACGAAGCAATATGATGTTCAATTTCACTCAATTCCACACGGAAGCCTCGGATTTTCACCTGGTAATCCTTGCGTCCAAGATAGAAATACAGCCCGTTTTCACGAATGCAGATATCTCCGGTGCGGTAAAATTTCTTCCCGTTTACTTCAACAAATGCCTCGCGGTTTTTTTCTTCATTTTTCAGATAGCCGGCAATGACCTGGCCGCCGCTGAGGAGCAGTTCGCCTTTCTCGCCATCACTCAGAATTTTATTTTCATCATCCACAATGATGGCTTCAATTTCCAGTGTGGGCCAGCCAATGCTGACAATACCATTTCGCGATGGAATCTCATGCTCTGGCATGCGGTACCAGACAGAATATATTGTTGCTTCCGTTGGTCCGTACAGATTCTGAAACTCCGCATTGGGACAACATATCTTCCACTCCATAGTGAGTCCGTGCGGAACCGCTTCGCCGCTCAGGCACATGTACTTCATTTTGTCGAGCATGATTTCATCGAAGTATGGCCGCAGATAGGCCACCACACTGGGAACCAGAATCGCAAACTCAATTTCATATTCTTCAAGCAATCTGAAAATTGTCGGATACTTGATGTTGTTGTTGGGTACGGAAAACAGCGTGCCTCTGAAAATGAACGGAGACAGAATTGAAACAATGCTGAGGTCAAAACTGAGATCGAACATCTGCAAAAAACGGCTGCCCGGGCCAAGTTGATAATTCATTGACTCCAGGTTACGCAGAAACGACCGCACGTTGCCATACGAGACGGGAACGCCTTTGGGCTGGCCGGTACTGCCCGAAGTAAACAGAATATAGGCAATCTCGTTGTCATCGGGTGAGACCGGTGTTTTGAATTCTGTTTCTTTCAAATCGCAGGTGCAGACAAAATCAGCGGAAGCTTCCACTTTTTCTGAACTGTACAAAACCACTTTAATTTCGGCCTGTTCAATGATGCTTGCGATGCGGTCGGCCGGATGGTAGGGATTGAGCGGTACATAAGTGTTTCCGGTAGCCCAGGCAGCCATGGCTGCAGCATAGGTGTCAACATGGTCTGATGCAACAACACCGATGGCTGCTTTTCTCAATCCACGCGAATTCAGTTCGGCAGCAATGGTATCGATGCTGCTCCGGAACGAAGTGTAGGAATGAAACACATCATCAACACAAATCGCATTCAGCTTTTCGTCGGGGTCTGGAAGAAACGGAAATATCACCTTGTCTGTTTTTTTGCAAAATTAGTCATTTTGGGCAATATTTTTGCGGAGCGGCGCGCTAATCTTTTACATCATTTTGTTAATCATGCGAACGCTTTTCCTCGTACTTGCATTTTTTATTGTAAGCCCGATGCTTCAGGCCCAGGTGGACACCAGTCTGCGCGCCATGAATGAGCGTGAGAAAGAGCTGTACAAACTGATGATGAAATACAGGTCCACCAAGTGGCTGAAGTCAATTCCCCTCTCACCTTCGCTCAACAAGGTTGCCCAGTGCCATGTACGCGACCTTAATAGATATCCGCGCGAGAAAAAATGCAATTTGCACAGCTGGAGCAAAAACGGACCATGGAAGCCGGTTTGTTACACCGATTCACATAAGGGCGCAAATCTGATGTGGAGCAAGCCTTCGGAGCTTTCAGCCTACACCGGAGAAGGATATGAGATTGCTTACTGGGATTCAAATTCTGATTTCACCGCACAGGATGCATTAGACGGGTGGAAGTCAAGCTATGGGCATAATGCATGCATCCTCAATCTTGGAATGTGGAAAACATCGAAATGGAGAGCCATCGGTATTGCTGTTGAAGGCAATTATGCCGTGGTGTGGTTTGGCAAAGAGACAGATCCCGCCGGAGAAATTTCTGTTGAGTAAATATCAATCCTGGACAAGATAATCAATGCAAACAGCCATTAATATTGGTGTGTTATTGTTCTTTGTTTATGCGAAATATTTATATCTTTGTAGAAAAAAATATGAATACAAAATCTTTACTTTTTGCATTGCTGCTGTTCCCTCTGTTTCTGGCAGCACAGATCAGTGCAGAAATGCCTGATGTTGACAAGCACATCAGAACAGACTTTGTCAAAAGCACGTTGGGTATTGTACAGGTCCTCGACTCTACTATTGAATATACCTTTGATGGTACAGAATGGGATAGTATTGAAAAGAAATGCATTGTTTCGCGGCATTGGGGTACTCAGGGATTGCCTAATGAATGGAGCATTTTTACATATAATACAGTTGAAAACCGCTGGGATTACAAATTTTATCTGCATTATACCTATTTCAGCGATACAGCAGAAGTTGTAAAGGAGCATCTTGAGAAACCATTCAATTCGAACACTTTGTCGTTGGAGCAGGATAGTTTCAGGTATTACAAGTACATTGATTACAACAGCCAGCAGTTTGGGCAAATGCTGTCGAATCTGATTTACATGGACTATGATTTTAATACCTGTAATTATACAGGTGGAATGAAGTATTGCTTTTCTATGTACAATGATACTTTGTATGATGAATATGTGTATAAAATGCTGAATCCATCAACAGGCATTTGGGAAAATTATGCAAGTATCAGTTTTTCATATGACCAGAATAATTATCTTCAGAAGCAGTTGATCAGGATTTGGAGTTCTTCAGAAAATGCGTATGTTAATTTCGAGCAAAACTATTTTGCATTTCAAAACGGACGCATGATTCAGAAGGTTTATCAGGCATGGAATGGTTCAAGCTGGGTCAATATTGATAAATATATAAATACATACTCAGCATCAGGCCTTATTTCAACAGAGATAAGACAGGAATGGGATTTAATTGCTATGGATTGGATCAATGCAACATTGAGAACTCATACATATTCGGCCGGACTTGAAACAGAAAATCTTTACCAGACATGGGATGACATGCTGCAATCCTGGCAAAATATGAATCGCAACACATTTACCTACGATGTGAATTCAAACATGTTGACGAAAAATTACGAAACTTATGATGGCGTACAATGGAATAATGTAGATCGGTATATATGGACATACAACGGCAATAATCAGGTTACGCTTGAAAAGTATGATCTCTGGGATGTTTCTTTATCCGTATGGAACGACGGTTCAAAAGATATATTTACCTATGACGGTAATTTTAATCTCACGCAGGAACTGGTGCAGATATGGGATGGCGCTGCATGGAATAATGTTGAAAAATATGAATATACATTTGATGTAAACAACAATAAAACCCAGTATTTGTTTTCCGCATGGAATGATGTTTCGTTGTCATGGGATTGGATTAACAAAACAGAGTACTATTATTCAGAATTTGATGCAACAACCATTAACGATATCATGAATCGCTCAATTTCAGTTTTTCCAAACCCGACCAACGGTTATATTTCAATCCGGCCATCGGATAAGGTTTTTAAATGGATACAGATTACTGATGCTGCCGGACGAGTGGTAATTGATAAACACATGAGCGAAACAACATCAATCATTGATTTGAAACAATACGGAAGCGGTCTTTACAATATTTGCCTTTTTGATGACGGTGGAAATGCTGTTTCGAGCAAAGTGATTGTTCAGTAACAACGGCTGTGATTTCAGATAAACGATCTTATCAGCAGAAACAGTCCGCCCGACATGGCAATGGTAACTGGAATGGTGATGACCCATGTGAGCAGAATGTTGTAAATGGTTTTCATCTGCAGGTTTTTCCATCCGCCCTGATACACCATGGAGCCCGCAATACCACTTGAAAGCACGTGGGTGGTACTCACCGGAAGTCCGATGGTTGATGAAGACATAATGGTTGCCGTAGCTACTATCTGTGCGCTGGCGCCTTGTGCGTAGCTCATCTGCGACTTGCCGATTTTTTCACCCAGAGTTGTAACGATGCGTTTCCAGCCAATCATGGTGCCGAGTCCAAGCGATAATGAAACCATCAGAATGACATACCACGGCGCATATTCGGTATATGAGTCCATTTCTTTTATGTCGTTTTTCAGCATCTTGCTTTCTTTATTATTTAAAACAAGTGCTTTGTTTTTTAGAACTGAAGGACTGGCCAAAAACTCATTCGTTTTTTTCTTGATGGTCAGAATGTCTTTTCTGGCATTGAAACGATCGAGTTTGTCAAATTCGTCCGGGTTTTGAGCAATCAGCAAATTCCCTTTCAGATCTGTAATACATGACGTCAGCGCAATGTATCCGGGCATATCGGCAGTCAGAATTTTTGTAGTATCGGTTTTACCAATGAAGTATTCAATATGATTGACATTGCCGATCATATTGGAGGGATTTTTTGTGTTGTCGAGTGCAAAATGAGCAGGCAGTAGACTTATCAGAATAATCATAATCAAGCCAACACCTTTCTGACCATCGTTGGAACCATGCGAATAACTAACAGTGGTGCAGGTTCCGATCAGCAGCAAGCGAACCCAGAATGGCGGTTTTTTCTCTGGATCGGCCGGCTTGAAAAACTTTTTCTTCCGCACGGTTTTTCTTAAAATGTGCATAAGAAGAATAGTAAGTCCAAAGCCGATTACAGGCGAAATCAAAAGTGCGCTGAGTGCTTCTATTACTTTTGTCCAGTTGAGTGCAGCACCGCTTGAATCGGATATAAACAAGTATGCGAGTCCGACGCCGAAAATGCTACCGATCAGCGTATGAGAGCTGGAGCAGGGAATACCGAAATACCACGTTCCCAGGTTCCAGATGATGGCTGTCAGAATCAGCGATGCAACCATTGCAACATTATGGCTGATGTTCTGATCGAGCAGAATTTCAAGCGGCAACAGGTTGATGATTCCGATGGCAACTGCGATTCCGCCAAAATATACTCCGAGGAAATTGAAGATACCGGACCAGATTACTGCAACGCGGGGTTTCAGCGAACGTGTGTAAATCACGGTGGCAACTGCGTTTGCTGTGTCATGAAAGCCATTGATGAATTCAAAAGCCATGGCTGCCAGTATGCAGCCGAATAACAAAAGGGTCATCCCAAGATCTAGTCCGAACATTTCTGAAAATTTCCGGCAAATTTCCGGCAAATACCAATATGAATTTAATGTTACGCATTAATAACCTTTTGGTAACAATAAATTAATATAGGGCTTGCTGAAAAACACGTAACACTCACAGAAGCAACGACGTATTCTTATTTATTTGCAGCGTTAATGCAAGGACTTTTCGGGATTTCATCAAAAATCCTTGCATTTGAAAATAAAAACGATAAAACAGCATGAAATATATGAGCTTGCGAATCTAAATTTACAATTTTCTTAAAACATATATTATTGCTGAGAGTGTTTATTAGCCTGATGTACGCCATCTTCTTCGTTGCCTTCGACTCGAAGTATTACTCTACATCTTCGTCTTGTCGCCTCAAATATGGCGCACCTCAGACTTTTTCAGCAAGCCCTAATGCTGGCCTGTGATCCATGCTAAGTCACAGGCCAATGAAATGCTGATCCGATGCGGTTTTCTGCTAATCAATCAACCGGTAATCGGTTTCGGCCACCTGACTTTTGGTCCGGATGTCAAGCTCGGTTAGTTCATTCACAAAGCGGGTGATGTTCTGAATTTCAGTTGTGATATTGAAGAACAGCAGACTTGAACGGGAAGCGTTTTCCTTACGTTTTACGCGTTCGATCTGGGCTCGGCGGACAATTTTTATTTTATCGCAAACGACATTGGCTTTTTCGTGCAGATCATCGGCCAGTCCGCGACCGGAATTTTCGAGTATAATTTGTTTCGAAAAATCGCACAATTGCTGCAGATCTTCGGAGAGTGACTCGAAATCACGCATCTGGTTTTTGCCGAGATTTTTATGCTGGTTATTGATGTGGGTGTACACCGGATGTGTGAGATAACCAAGACTGACAGCGATTTCGCGGAGGATTTCAGCATTTTTCAGATAATACTCACCATATAATACATAATTGTCGCCGAGAGCCGAAATGGAACTTCCAATGGTCGAACTGAACAATTCTGTGCGGCTGTTTAAATCTTTTACAATTTCGTCGGCTTCTTTCAGCTTCTTCAGCTTTTCTTCTTCAAGCCCTTCGCGAATCAGTGTTACCACTTCAGGAATTTTTTCAATTACGAAAGAAACATTGTTTCTGCACAGGTCCAGAATTTCCTGTTCACCTGTGTTTTCATCAATACGCAGCATGTTTTCTTTTTCCTGATATGCCTTTTCGCGACGGCGATGAATCACTTTGCTTCTGATAAGAACAAATACAGCCAGAGCTGACAGAAGAACAACAGAAACCATACTGCCGAGATACAGGACATAAGCCAGCAGCGCTGCTGAGAGGAATGCAAGGAATGCGGTAACAAACCATCCGCCGATAACGGTCGTAACGCCGGAAACGCGGTACACTGCGCTGTCGCGGTCCCATGCACGGTCGGCCAGCGATGTTCCCATGGCAACCATAAACGTGACATAGGTGGTTGAAAGCGGCAGTTTGAGCGATGTTCCGAAGGCAATCAAACTGGAGCCGACGGTAAGGTTTACTGCTGCACGAATCATGTCGAAAGCCGGGGCATCGGGGTTATTGCTCATTGGCGGAGCAACAAAGCGTTTTTCAATCCAGCGGTGAACTGCCGGAATGCGGGTCAGTGCAAAGAAATTCCCAATGGCAATGCTCATTTTTACTATGGAGCGTGCCACCGGATTGGTGTCGAAATTTTCAACGCCTTCGTTCTGACGAGCAAGTCCAACTTCGGTGCGGATAACGGTTCTGGTTTTTTTATTGAACCAGAGTGTAAGAAGCATTATCAATCCGGCTCCCATGAGGAAGCCAACAGGGACTTTGGCCGGCGCCTTAAGCGCTTCCATTGTCATTGTTGAATCACCGGTAATCTGATATTCTTGAAAAGCATCGAGTCCGGCAAGTGAAGGTCCGAGAAAGTTTACAAGGTCGTTGCCTGCAAATGCCATGGCGATGGCAAATGTTCCATAGATTACAATCACCCTGAAAACATTCACTCTGAAAAGATATTGAAGAATCAGCAGGATCAGAGCTGCTCCGGACGTCAGCAAAGCCAGCATCATAACAAGGTTTTGTGCTACATATTCTTTCATTTCCTTGTCAATAAAAGAAGCTGATTTCATACCTTTAAAAAATATGAAGTATGAAATCAAAGCAATGGCAATACCGCCGAAAATGGCACCACCGATTTTATATCTTGAAAAGTTGAAGCTGAAAATCGTTCGCGCAATTTTCTGAATAAACAGTCCAAAGAAAAACGCAATAGCAATGGAAATGAAAATGGCGGTGATCATTCCAAATGCCTTGTCGGTATTCATATAGGTACTCAGTTCAGCCAATGACTGACCATTCTCGACAAGCTTGGCAATTGCAAATGTAAACGATGCCCCGAGCAAGGCGGCAACCAGCGAAACGGTTGTGGAGGTTGGTAATCCAAGTGTGTTGAAAAAGTCAATCAGCAGCACATCATTGAGCATGACAGCCAGGTAAATCATGATGACTTCTTCGAACATAAAATATTGCGGATGAAAAACACCGGACCGCGCCACATCCATCATACCGCCGGCAAACAGGGCGCCGACAAAAACACCGGCCGATGCCACGACCAGCAACCATTTGAAAGTGAGACTGCGTGAGCCCCAGCCGGAGTTGAGAAAGTTTACGGCATCGTTGGCTACACCAACAGTGAGGTCCATGGCCGAGAGCAGAAAAAGGATGACAAGTACACCTATAAAATAATATTCCATTGTGAGGAGTTTTTAATGATGTAAAATTAAAGATACAACAAAAACTCAGTATTAGGGTTGTGTTAAGAAATCATTAGGTGCGATAGTAACGAGGATGTCTCAAAAAGACCCTATGTGCAAAAACAACATCCTCGTTTTCCTGCAACAAAAAATGGGTTCAGCTTTTACACCAAACCCATTTTAAAGTTTTAGAAAATCAGAATTACATCCCTTTCAGATTGGCTTTGCGCACGCTGTCTTTCTGTTCGTTGGTCTGTTTGAAATTGTATTTCAGCACGGCACTTTCCCAATCGCCATACATCGGGTTTGGAAGAACGATAAAGCGTTTTCCGAATTCCGATTTGTTTTCATCGGTCACTTTGAAACGATCATCAACCGTTTTGTTTTCAAAAATTCCGCTGAAGTCGTTCATGTTATCTCCGATCAGCAGAATGATTTCATGTGTTGATGAAACCTTGTCACGACGTTCATTCTTGCTGCTGGTCTTGTCGCGGAGCAACAGATGTTCATCATCGATCATCGGAAAACCAAGTGCGCGCATGTTTTTAACAGTGGCATCCTTTTCCGCAATTTTGCGGTTGCTGACATAATATACATCGACGCCTTTTGAAACAGCATATTTCATGAATTCAACGGCGCCGGGAATGGCAGTGGCAGAAGCCTTGTCAATCCATTCGCCCCAGCGTTCCGGATATCCGAAATTGCCAAGAACATTCTGCGCTTCGTATGCACTGTTGTCAACCATTGTTTCATCGATGTCAACAACAACAGCGAGCTTTTTGGTGCCTTTGTATGAAGCAACAGTCTGATCAAGTGAAATCCGCGCAGTATTGAATGCCTGATAGCACAACGCGCGCATTTCGGCCGAAGTCTGGTACCAGAGTACCGCCATGAGCATGTAATCGTAATCAAAGTTGTTGACATAAACAGTGTCGTGAACAATAACCGTTTTTTCAACAATGCGCTCAGTCTGGCATGCAGACAAGGCAAGAAGGCCAACTAAAACAATAACGAACAGATTTTTCATAGGTTTTCGTTTTGATTAAAAAGGCCGGACAAAGCCGGCCCTTATGAATTGGGTTGATTTATTAATCAGCAAGTTTTTTATACTTGTTGTAGCGCCATTTTGCGTTGTCTTCGCAGGCAGCAAACAACACCTTCGCTTCATCCGGGAAAGCCTGGACCAGTGAAGTGAAGCGCACTTCGCTTTTCAGAAATTCCTGGAACTTGCTCCAGTCGGGTTCTTTCGAGTCGAGCACAAACGGATTCTTTCCTTCAGCTTCGAGCTGCGGATTGAAACGGTAGTTGTGCCAGTAGCCCGATTCCACTGCAAATTTGCCCTGAGCCTGGGTTTTGCCCATACCCGAACGCAAACCGTGGTTGATACAGGGAGCATATGCAATAATGAGTGATGGTCCCGGATATGCTTCTGCTTCGCGGATGGCTTTCAGATACTGGCTCTGATCAGCGCCCATCGAAACCTGTGCGACATATACGTAACCATATGACATGGCCATCATTCCGAGATCTTTCTTGCGGGTTTTCTTTCCGGAAGCAGCAAACTTGGCAACAGCACCGGTCGGTGATGATTTCGATGCCTGTCCGCCGGTATTGGAATAAACCTCGGTATCGAGAACAAGCACATTGATGTCTTCACCGCTGGCAAGCACGTGGTCGAGTCCGCCGTAGCCGATATCATATGCCCAGCCGTCGCCGCCGAATACCCAAACCGATTTCTTGATCAGGTATTGTTTCTTGTCAACGATTTCTTTTGCAAGTTCTGAATTGTCTTTTTCAGCTAATGCAAGAAGTTTTGCAGATGCTGTTTCAGATACTTCAGCATTGTCAATGGCAGCCATCCATTCTTCGCATGCGGCTTTCAGGTCTCCGCCCAAGCCAGCTGCAATGGCTTCCTTCATTTTCATTGTAAGGAATTCACGCATTTTCTTAACGCCGGTGGCAATACCTAATCCGTATTCAGCATTGTCTTCGAACAGTGAATTGCCCCAGGCAACGCCTTTACCACTCTTGTTGTTGATGGTGTAAGGAGTTGAAGGAGCTGAACCACCATAAATGGATGAACATCCTGTGGCATTTGCTACAATCATTCTCTCTCCATAAAGCTGAGTGATGGCCTTGATATACGGAGTTTCACCACAACCGGCACAAGCGCCTGAGAATTCGAACAATGGTTGTGCAAACTGGCTGTTTTTAACCGATTTACTCTTTTCAAGCACGGTGTCTTTATAGCCAACTTTTTCGTCCATGTAAGTCCAGCGTTCTTTTTCAGCCAGCTGGGTTTCGAGCGGTTTCAAAACAAGCGCTTTGGTTTTTGCAGGGCAAACATCCACGCAGTTGCCGCAACCGGTACAATCCATAACACTTACCTGCATGCGGAAGTTGTATTCTTTTGTTGCAGCAAGGCCTTTAAGAGTAGTGGTTCCGGCAGGAGCAGCAGCCAATTCAGCTTCGGTGAGAAGGAAAGGACGGATGGCAGCGTGAGGACATACGTATGCGCACTGGTTGCACTGGATGCAGTTTTCCGACTGCCATTCAGGTACCGTAACAGCAATACCGCGTTTTTCAAATTTGGTAGTGCCTGAAGGGAATGTGCCATCTTCGCGACCGACAAATGTTGAAACTTTAAGGTCATCACCGCTCTGACGATTGATAACATCAGCCACATTGCGGATGAAGTCAGGATGTGTTTCATCTTCGAAAGCTGTTTTGCCTTCGAGATTTTTCCATTCGGCAGGAATGGCCACTTCGGTCAGTTCACCACCACGATCAACAGCTGCATAATTCATTTTCACAACTTCATCGCCTTTGCGGCCGAAAGATTTGTCAATGAATTTTTTCATTTCCTTCACAGCCTGATCGTAAGGAATCACACCTGAAATTTTGAAGAAAGCTGCCTGCATGATAGTGTTGGTGCGGTTACCCAGACCAATCTCGTCTGCAATTTTTGTTGCGTTGATTGTGTAGAATTTGATTTCATTCACCGCCAGGTATTTCTTCATGTCTTCGGGCAGGTGAGCTTTGGTTTCTTCAACATCCCAGATTGAGTTGAGGAGGAATACGCCGCCTTTTTTAAGGCCTCTGAGCATATCGTAGCGGCCCAGATAAGCAGGAACGTGACAAGCTACAAAGTCAGGAGTATTCACGAGATACGGCGAACGGATGGGAACATCACCGAAACGAAGGTGCGATGCGGTGAATCCGCCAGACTTTTTGGAGTCGTATGCGAAATATCCCTGACAATATTTGTTGGTGGTTTCACCAATGATTTTGATGGAGTTTTTGTTTGCACCAACAGTACCATCAGAGCCAAGTCCGTAGAATTTTGCCTGGAAAATGCTGGCGTCCGAAATGTTGATTTCGGCAATCTGCGGCAGCGACTTGAATGAAACATCGTCAACAATACCAATGGTGAAGCCGTTTTTCGGCTCGTTGTTTTTCAGATTGTCATATACAGAAATGATCTGTGCAGGCGTGGTGTCTTTTGAAGACAGGCCATAGCGGCCACCCACTACGAGGGGAGCATTGGCTTTGTTGTAGAACAGGTTTTTGATATCGAGGAACAATGGTTCGCCTTCGCTGCCCGGTTCTTTTGTGCGGTCGAGAACGGCAATGCGTTTCACCGATTTCGGGAACACTTTCATGAAATATTTTTCGCTGAAAGGACGATACAGATGACAGGTGAGGAGGCCAACCTTTTCGCCGTTTGCATTGAGATAATCAATGGTTTCGCGGATGGTTTCGGTCACTGAACCCATGGCAACAATGATGTTTTCGGCATCGGCTGCACCGTAGTATGTGAACGGGTGATATTCGCGGCCGGTGAGTTTGTTGAGCTCAACCATGTATTCTTCAACGATGTCTGCAACCTTGTCGTAGAAAGGATTGGCAGCTTCGCGTGACTGGAAATAAATGTCAGGATTCTGAGCTGTACCGCGGGTTACAGGATGCTCAGGATTCAGTGCGTTGTGACGATAGCTTGTGAGTGCTTTCATGTCAACAAGCGCTTTCACGTCTTCGTTGTCAAGATATTCCACTTTCTGGATTTCGTGTGAAGTGCGGAAACCGTCGAAGAAATGCAGGAAAGGAACGCGTGAGCGGATGGCTGCAAGATGCGCAACAGGAGCGATGTCCATGATTTCCTGAACTGAACCGGTGGCCAGCATTGCGAAGCCTGTCATACGGGTGCTCATAACGTCGCTGTGGTCGCCGAAAATCGACAATGCCTGAGCGGCAATGGCGCGTGCCGATACGTGGAAAACGCCCGGGAGAAGTTCACCCGAAATCTTGTACATATTCGGAATCATGAGGAGC
>CAZJOL010000012.1:0-23975 GCA_964547605.1 uncultured Bacteroidaceae bacterium
TCAGCCACCATTCGTGGCGCGTATTCGCTGGTGGGTGGCGGCGATTCTGTGGCAGCCATCAACAAATACAATCTCGCCGATCAGGTGAGCTACGTGAGTACCGGTGGTGGAGCCATGCTCGAGTATCTCGAAGGAAAAGAGTTGCCGGCGGTGAAGGCGCTGGAGGAGTAAAAAGTTGTGCGAAGTTTTGAAACTTCACACAACTGCGGAAGACTTCTGATGAATATTATTTCACCGATATTATTTTGTATTGCAGGAATTGCATTAATTGTTGCAGGTATTCTTTGGATTTCGTTGTTCACTTTTATTCGTGGGGATATAGATCAGACAAGCTCATTAACCCCTTACGTTTTTGATCCAACAGAAATAGCAGACCTTATAAGAAACACAAAGGATCAAAACCAGAAGCGTCATTACAGAAAATATGTTTTTGGCCTGATTGCAAGCTTGATTATAGGTTTTGGTACATTTATCCTTGCAATTTACTATGATTTGAGTTGTTGATGAAATCCGTAAAAACACAAGAAGTTCTGCGGTTTTTTGAGCTGGAACTTTTTGTATTCAACTGTTCCGATTAATACGAATAAGTTCCTGCGCTCCGTTGCAGGATCCCATCAAGTGCAGATTTGGCAAGGGCCGCAGAGGTTTTCGATGAGATACCGGATACCATGAACACCGAGTAAAGAACAATGAAGTGATATTGTTGAAGGAAAGTTTCTTCATATTTCATATTTCCTTTTTCCTTGTTCAATATTCGTTTTGCTTGCCCCAGAAATCAGCAAGAGGAAGAGTTGATAAGAGGTCTTATCACCCGACTCTTCCAGGTTCTCCATTGCTTTCCGAACTCTTGAAGGTCGGTGTGCCAGAAAAACTTTTAATCTCAGTTATGCGACTTTTTAAACTTCGCACAACTGAATACCGATGAATTTTATCATGCAATAATTTTCAAAATTCATGGTTATTATGAAAATTTAATACCATGAAAACCACAATTTTTGCATTTATTTTCATTTTCTCAATCAACTTGCTGCATGCTCAGAATGGATTTTATGTGGGTTATGAAAATGGCGGCAAATGGGATCAGTTCCATTACCTGAACTCAAAGGGATATTCGCTGAACAAATTTCAGCTCGATGGTGTTCTGGGCGGATATATTGGCTACCGGTTAAACAAGGTGACCTTCGAAACCGGCTTCTACGGCTATTATACAAGTTCCCCTTCTTTGCAGTATAACTATGCAACAGGTGCCATCGAAAAGACTTATGGTTGTTTTGGCAGTTCCGCAATGAACAGCTGGATGATTCCGCTGCGTTTTGGAAACGAGTATTTTTTTCTGAAAGACAGACTTTTTATTAAACCTGAAATTGCATTTACAACAATGATTGCGCGTGATTATTCCGACAATCAGCCCTGTGGCTCCTGGGGTGAGAATATTTTTATTCCCGGCGATTCAACCTATATTCCCACTTCGGCCGATTCATCAAAAGGAAATTGTTACCGGAGTTCGAAAATTAATTTCGGCGTCGAGACCAGTCTTTCTGCGGGCTATCGTTTTAAAAAGCGAGCCGATATTTATCTGAAGGCAACGTATGCTGCCGGTTTTTCGCCGGTGTATTATGAAACAATAACGCACTATTCGGCGACTGAAAATGTGCAGGCCGCCAAGTCTTTCAACGGAAATTCGCTTCTGATGCAGATCGGGCTGAGGTTTTATTTTGGAAAACAGTAAACGAATTGGATAAGTAGTGCGAAGTTTGAAAACTTCGCACTACTCTTCATAATTAAAACCATTCCCCGAAGGGAAAAACATTAATAGCAATCCAACAGCAAAATCTTTCCCCGTAGGGGATCAACGTGTACGGGATTCAGAGCTGTATTTGGATGGTTTATGTCCTACGGACAAAACAATTTTTGTTTGTTTGCTATTAATATTGAAGCCCTACGGGCTAAAGATTGGTGATTATTTTTCGAAGTATTTTTTGTAGTTTGTTGTAATTAAGCGCTAATCTGAAAATGTATATTTTTGCATGAACGCAACAAGTTTGTTTGTGATGAAAATTCGGACAATTGCTATATTGTTTTTGCTGATGCTATCTGGCACTACCCGGAGCCAGACATACAGCTCAATCGTAGCAGACAACGAAATATATGATTTTCTGAATTGGCTGACGAAGCACGATGACCGTATCACAGAAAATCGTTTGTTTAGGCGTGTCAGAATCAGCCAGAACATGGACAACTGGACACCTGATAATTTCTTTCAGAAAGATACCGTGTTCAGTAATTCCAATTATGACAACGATTTTTTGTTTGATAAGAAATCCGTAGCAGATAGTTTGTTTTCGCAGACTGACCGCGAGTCTATGTATCAGCAGTTTGTTGCGCAAAAAGATTCGGTGTGGAAGAGACGTTTTAAAGGCGCTGTCTTTGCAAAGAAAGGAAAATCAAATCGCGCAAAGATTTTCTATTCAATTCCCTTGTTTTCGTTAGACCGGAATTATGCCCTTGTGAAAATGTGTTGCTACAGCGGTGAGCTGAATGCTTTCGGAGGATATTTTATTTACCGTAAAATGGGTAAACACAGATGGAAATTTGTGGAAGGAATTAATGTTTGGCAAAGCTGATTCTGATTGGTTTTCCGAATGTTTGATCGAATTGGAGTCTTAAAAAATGAATCATGAAAAAAGTATTATTGCTATTGGCCAATGGCTTTGAAATTTACGAAGCGAGTGCTTTTATTGATGTGATTGGCTGGAATCTGATAGAAGGCGATGGCAGCACAAGGCTGTATTCATGTGGCTTGCGGAAGGAGCTTCGAAGCACTTTTGATCAGTGTTTCATAGTTGATTTTCTGGTTGAAGAAATTGAAGTTGATGATTATGCTGCGCTTGCCATTCCTGGCGGATTCGAGGATTTTGGTTTTTACGATGATGCGTTTGATGAAAAATTCCTCAATCTGATTCAGCAATTCAGAGATAAAAACAAGATCATTGCATCCATTTGTGTGGGTGCACTGCCACTGGGAAAGAGCGGAATACTCCGCCACCGTTGCGCCACCACCTACAACAAAAATCCGTTGCGACAACAGATGTTGCAGAGCTTTGATGCTTAGGTATTGAATGAGCCGGTAGTGGAAGATGACAACATGATTACATCGTGGAATCCTTCCACAGCAATTCCTGTAGCAATGCGGCTTCTCGAAAAGCTGACATCGCAGGAAAATGCAGGGCGGGTGAGAGAGTTGATGGGTTTTTGAGAAGTCCTGCAACATATTCCACAATTTCCCGTGCATAAAACATAAACTCCAACCGCATAATAAAATATTTCCATTGGTGTTTTTGTAAGTGCTATATTTGTGTGGCGGGTGCAGGACGTTAGCAACTGTTTTAAAGCCAACACATAGACAGAAATAATTCGAAATATGGAAAAAGAACTATTTGAAAAGGCGTTTGTAGACAATTTGAACAAGAATTTTCAAAATCGCTCTAAATATTTTGATTTTCAATTTTATGTATTTAGTGAATTAGGTGGGACTGTATTTGAAATTAACAAATGTCTAATTCTCGAATTTCATAGAGCTGCTATAACTTTGACAAACAACTTACTTGAAAGACTTTTGAAACTATCTCTAATTTACAATGAAGCTGGAATTGGACCCAAGCCGGTTGAAGATTGGGGTAGTGCTTTTGAGGAACCGAATAAAAAATATAGTTCAATCCCATTAGGAAACTCAATTGAGAAATGTAGAAAACTTGGCTTAATTACAGAGAAAGAAAAAGTATTTCTTTTCGACACAATTCGAGAATTAATGAGAAATGGTTTCTCTCACGCGGATTCGACTAAAATTTTAAACGGAATATCGGACGAAACGACAATGTTTGAAGGCTGTATTTCAAAGCCAACAGAAATAAAACCGGTTAGAGTGAACCAGAAAATAATTCCATTTATTCAGGCAATACATTTCGAGAATTTTGCAAAAGAAAATGCTGCGAATTATTTCGACTACATTTTTGAATTAATAAAGAAAATTGACCAACGGTTAATTGATAGAAATAAAAAAACCAGCATATAATATAAGTCTTCGTATAGATGAGGAACGAAGCCAAACATGAAGCTCTGTTGCACGAAATGCAGTCTTTTTAGCAATTACATCATCTTTTCCGCCACCCACTCAGCAATCTGCACCGCATTGGTGGCGGCGCCTTTGCGGAGGTTTGTTGTCGCTTTTCTTTATTGAAAACATGAAGTTTTATTCTTTTTTATTCCGGAAAATAAATGCTACATTTGTTGGAAAACAAAAAGATAATGGCTAAAGAAACAGCAATAAAATTATTTAATGACAAACAAATAAGAACCATTTGGAATGAAGACCAGGAAAAATGGTATTTCTCTGTTGTTGATGTTGTGGGCGTATTGACTGACAGCCCTAATCCCAACAATTATTGGAAGGTTCTAAAACACAGACTGGCAAAGGAGGGGAGCGAGTTGGTTACAAATTGTAACCAACTGAAACTTCAGGCAGCAGATGGAAAATTTTATCTGACCGATGTTGCCGATACAGCCTATCTTTTAAAGAATTGCGCTGCGCAATATTAATTTTTGTAGTTTTGAAAAAAAGACAAAGTGACAACAGCAGATTTGAAACTGAAAATTTTCCGGCAAATCGATTCTTTACAAAAGAACCGGTTGGACGAGGTTTATGGATTGCTGATGAATTATTTCAGAGGTCAGAAAGACATTGATGACTGGGACAACCTCTCCGATGAACAAAAACAGGGCATTATCGATGCTGTAGAACAATTGGAGCAGGGGAAGAATATTTCTCATCAAAAAGCGATGACAAAAGGCAGGCTGCATTACAATTAAAATCCCGGACTTTCAACATTTTCCACCCACCCATTCCGCATCTGCACCGCATTGGTGGCGGCGCCTTTGCGGGTTTTAAAAAGTTGTTAAACGTGGATGATTTAAATATTATTGCTATATTTGTGTTGTGGCGATATGAGTAATATTCATATCAAAGGAAATAAATTGTTTTTGTGCGTATTTAAAAATTAAAAAATCAATTATGAGTTACCATACGATATTAATTGGAACTTCCAAAACGGTTGAAGGTGATGAATATTTTTGCAAAGGCAGAAATGTCAAATTGTTTTGGGGGACATTAAATGATGTCATTAAGTCTGATTTTAGCGGTAAAGAAGCCCAAACAGAAAAATTGAGTGAAAAAGGTGTTTTAATTACTGATATTTCTTCAGAAAAAGGTGGTGTCGAAAAGCAAGATAAACAGATTAAAGTATCTTCCATACAGGATGGTTTTATTGAACTTGAGAGAAAATTGTTGGCTCAAAAAGAACTAAAACGAGTTGCTTTTATTGGCAAACTTGCAGCAAAGTGGTTTTTTATTAGGTTTATTGATAAAATCGACCTGAAAAATGATGAAAGTACTTACAATTCTGAGTTCTTTCATTATGGAAAACAAAAGTGGACATTAAAGGTCAATAATTCTGATGTAACCTGCTATACTCTTCAGAACACAGGACGTCAGTGGGATAGTTCTGCAAGTGAATGGAAAGAGTTTTGGAAAGATGTTTTCGAAATCAAAAACAATGGATAAAGCATCTTTGTTGTTTCAACAGCCATAAAAAATTAATATGAAAAAACTTCTATTTACAATCGTTGCATGCTTTGCCTTCTTTGGCATTTCTGCTCAGATTAGAAACGACATTGATAAATACACATCTCAAAAGCCACAATATGGCTTTATTGAGAATAAAGGCCAGATTCATGACCAGAACAATAAAGCAAATCCTGATGTGAAGTATTTGTTGTGCCTTGGTAATGGCATGAATGTGCAACTTAAGGCCAATGGTTTTAGTTATGACACTTATAAAACAGAAGTCAAAGAAAGAATCATTGACGATTCATTTGATAAAATGCGACAAAATGATAAACCGCGAAAAGATATTACTTATTATTTTCACAGGGTTGATGTGGAGCTGGTTGGAGCAAATACGAACCCGCAAATTTTAGCCGAAGAACCTTCAGCCGATTATCTGAATTATTACAATGCTGTAACACCTGAAAGTGGAGCTACTTTTGTTCGGAATTACAGAAAGATTACTTATAAAAACATTTATCCGGGCATTGACATGGTGTTTGTGGCCCGACAGGGGAAAGACAATCCTGTTGAATATACCTTTATAGTTCATCCGGGTGCTGATGCTGGCTTAATAAAATTGCATTATATTGGAGCAGACAATACAGAATTAAGAGATGACAAAATTAACATTGATGTAGCGTCTGGCAGTTTTACAGAAAGCATACCTGCATCCTGGATAAAGGAAACAAACAATAATTTAGACATAACTTACCGGACTTTGGATAAAGATATTTACTGTTTCGAAATACCATCTTACGTCTCTACGCAAACGTTAATTATAGACCCAAATCCCAACCTGGATTGGGGAACATATTACGGTGGAAGCGGGGATGACCAAGGAACGGACATTTTTTGTGATGCAGGCGGAAATGTATTTGTAACTGGTTATACTAACTCAACAACCGGGATTGCAACAAGTGGATCGCATCAGGAAACATACGCGGGCCAAACCGATGCATTTGTTGTAAAATTCAATAGTGCTGGAGTCCGTCAATGGGGGACATATTATGGTGGAAGTAGTGATGATGAAGGATATGGAATTTCTTGTGATACAGGCGGGAATGTATTTATAACTGGTCATACGGAATCATCAACCGGGATTGCAACAAGCGGAGCACATCAAGATACACTCGCAGGCTCTGATGCGTTTGTTGTCAAATTTAATACTATTGGAGTCCGTCAATGGAGTACTTATTATGGTGGAAATTATAGTGAAGGTGGATATGGAATTTCTTGTGATGCAAGCGGAAACGTATTTGTAACTGGTTATACTTGGTCAACAACTGGGATTGCAACAAGCGGAGCACATCAGGAAACATACACGGATGATGGCATATCTGCTGATATATATGTTGTTAAATTTAATACTAATGGGGTCCGTCAATGGGGTACATATTACGGTGGAAATTCGCATGAAGAAGGAATAAGAATTACTTGTGATGCAAGCGGAAATGTATTTGTGACTGGTTATACTTACTCAACAACCGGGATTGCAACAAGCGGAGCACATCAGGAAACACACGCGGATGGTGGTTGCTACACAGGAGATTTATTTGTTGTCAAATTTAACAGCAATGGAGTCCGTCAATGGAGTACATATTACGGTGGAATTGGTGGTGATAGTGGATATGGAATTTCTTGTGATGCAAGCGGAAATGTATTTGTAACTGGTGGTACATCATCAACAACCGGGATTGCAACAAGCGGAGCACATCAAGAAATACTTGCGGGAAACTCTGATGCATTTGTTGTAAAATTCAATAGTGCTGGAGTCCGTCAATGGGGCACTTATTACGGTGGAAGTTATAGTGAAAGTGGAGATGGAATTACTTGTGATGTAAACGGAAATGTATATGTAACTGGTTATACATCATCAACAACTGGCATTGCATCAAGCGGAGCACATCAGGAAATACTCGCGGGAAGCGGAGATGCATTTATTGTCAAATTTAACAGTAATGGAGTTCGTCAATGGGGTACTTATTACGGAGGAAGTTCGCAAGAAGTAGTAAGAGGAATTTCATGTGATGCAAGCGGAAATATATGTGTAACAGGTTATACATCATCAACAACTGGTATTGCATCAAGCGGAGCATATCAAGTTACATACGGGGGTGGCTACTATGATGCATTTGTTGCACGATTTTCAACTTGTGACATTTATCCTGCTAATGCCGGCTTAATATCAGGTCCGACAAGCGTCTGTCAGTATCAAAATTCAGTCATTTTTTCTGTCCCACTTATTGCTAACGCCACCTCCTATGTTTGGACACTACCATCTGGTGCTACAGGAACAAGCGATACAAATAGTATCAGTGTCGATTTTGGATTATTTTCCGGCAATATTACTGTGATGGGAACGAATACTTGCTTTGATGGTGTTCCTTCAAGTTTACCCATTACCGTTAGCATTCCTGACTTGCTTGACATTTGTTATGTGGAATTTGATACTTTGACTAATAAAAACAAAGTTTTTTGGTCATCTACAGAATCAAATTCAACGGATAGTGTGTTTGTATATCGGGAGCAGTCGTTAGGAGTTTGGAATAAAATTGGCAGCACGATTTATTCTAATGGAGGTTATATTGATTCGTATAGTAATCCCATGAATCAATCATACAATTACACAATTTCTGCTTTTGATACTTGTGGTTTTGAGGGTGAGTTGTCTTCTAATCACAAAACGATAACACTCATTAAAAGTTATGATCAGCTGAGCAACACTTATGGTTTTTCCTGGAGCGCATATGAAGGATTATCAGTGTCTGAATATAATGTTTATGGTGTAGAAGCAAATGGCACTGCTACAATTATTGGAACTGTTCCTGGAAACAACTACATGTATAATTACACAAATCCGTCTCCATCGTATTTGAATTATTTTGTTGGTTTTGATGCTCCCGCATGTGGAGCTAAAACAAATCACACTGTGAGATCAAATTATGTAAGTGCTGTAACAACAAGTATTGAGAGTTATTATTCTATACTGAGTGAAGTTTATCCTAACCCGGTAAATGAAGAATTAACGATTGAGGTGAAAGACAATACTGAGCCGATTACTTTTAAAATATTAAATGCCATCGGACAGGAAATATTTAATGGTGAAATCGTTGATAAAACAATTGTTCAAACAAGTGATTTTGCATCAGGTGTTTATTTTATAAGATTTGAAAACGGAAAAACTGTAGAGTTTAAAAAAATAGTCAAACACTAACCGCCACCCACTCAGCAATCTGCACCGCGTTGGTGGCGGCGCCTTTGCGGAGGTTGTCGGCGACAACCCACAGGTTGAGCCCGTTGGCAATGCTGTCGTCGCGGCGGATGCGGCCTACAAAGGTGTCGTTCTTTCCTTTGGCATAGAGCGGCATCGGATAAATATTTTCTGCCGGATTGTCCTGAACCGTCACGCCGGGCGTTTCGCTCAGCAGCTTGTAAATATCGGCGATTTCATAAGGTCTTTCAAATTCAACATTCACCGATTCGCTGTGGCCGCCGGTTACAGGCACACGCACCACGGTGGCCGATACCTGAATCTGCGGGGCACGCAGAATTTTACGTGTTTCGTTCACTAATTTTTCTTCTTCGGTGGTATAGCCATTGGGCAGAAACGATCCGCCGTGCGGCAGACAGTTCATGTCGATCGGATGCGGATAAACCATTTTGCCTTGCTTTCCGGCGCGTTCGTTCATGAGTTGTTCAACGGCATACATACCGGTTCCGCTCACACTCTGATACGTCGAAACCACAATGCGCTTAATGCCGAAAGCCGCATGCAGACGGCTCAGCGCGAGCACCAGCTGAATGGTGGAGCAATTCGGATTGGCAATGATTTTTGTTTCACGTGTAATGGTGTCGGCATTGATTTCGGGCACCACCAGCGGGATTTCGTTGTACATGCGCCACTGCGAACTGTTGTCAATCACAAAGCAACCATTCTCTGCAAAGCGCGGCGCCCATTCTTTCGATACGCCCGAGCCCGCCGAAAAGATGGCGATATCGGGTTTCATTTCACAGGCTTCGGCTGGAGTGACCACGAAATATTTTTTTCCGCGGATCTCCATTTCTTTTCCTTTGGAACGTTCCGAAGCAGCGCAGATAAATTCATCCACATGCAGCGGGCTTTCGTTCAGCACCTGAATCAGCTCGCTTCCCACCAGACCGGTAATACCGACAATACAGAGTTTCATTTTTCAATCATTTTTTTCAATAACGCAAAAACTTTTGCAAAAGTACAAAATAGCTTTCAGTTATCAGTTATCAGCAATCAGCTCTGAGACGGAGCTGAGACGCTGCAAATCTTTGCAGGATCTCTCTTTCCACACCTGTCACAGCTTGCCACGTTCCACGTGGTTTCACGTGATTTCCACATCGCCGACTGTGTCATCACGTAAAACGTGACAAGCTGTTTCACGTGAAGGCGCACATTTCCACATACTTTTCGTTTCACGTTACAATTCAGCTTCCAGCATTGAGAAGGAGTCTTGAGTAAGTAGTGAGCAGTGACCGGCGAGTAGTGAACTTTTGCTGCTTCAATCTTTCAGCGTCGCGCCTGTGTAACGTTTCACGTGAAGCGACCTGAGTGCGTTTAAGACTTGCAGACCCCGTAAGTAACCAGTGAGATTTCTTTCACTACTCACAACTCGCCGCTCACTGCTACAAAACGATTTCCCATTTCTCAATCCCGCCCTCAATCACATCAAACAGCGGGTGCGGCTTCATTTGTTTTTCGTGTTGCAGCAGCTTGTATTTGGCCGGATCGCGCAGTTTGAGCTTGTTCAGCAGATGTTTCGTTTCGTATTGCAGCTGTCCGTTGGTAACGCTGATTTTTTTCGGCTTGCTGACCTTGTTGAATTTTGTTTTGTTGAAATGATAACCACGTTTCAGCGCTTCATCATAGACCACAGACAAATAATAGTCGATGCTGTTTACCGGATCTGCTGCGGCTTTGAAACGGTCGAGCTGCGGATGATTGGTGTATCCTTTCGTAAGTCCCAGCAGCACATGCCGCGCCAGCAGCGTCTCGCGCCACACAGCCACGAGGCCTTTGACGTCGAGATATTCGGGATGTACTGACCAGATGCGCATTGGAGATGTTTTAATTCATGGTTATCTCAACCGTAAACATTGGTTTTTTCAGATCTTCGGGCAGATTGCGGAGGTCGGCCATTTTGAATTGTATGGAATATTCCGGAACGCCTTTCTCTGCAAAATAGCTCCGCAAGAGGTTTTCACGCTTCAGCATCAATTCGTTCAGCAAAGAGGATGCACGTTCAGTTCCTACCTTCTGCATGCAGAAACCGGGAACCTGGGCGGCGCCCATGAGTTCGGTCATTCCGAGCCACTGGCGGAATTCCGGATCATTGTCGCGCAGTTTATTTACTTCTTCCTGAATTTTGAGCGGATCGGCACCATCGCCCGACTGGCTGCGAACAAACTGCAGTTTCGCTTCGCGAATGGCCAGCAGCTTCATTTCCTCATCGGGATTGGTCGATTGTGAGAAGGAGAAAATTAGCTCCGGTTTCTTTATGATTATTTCAGCAATTTTATCAAGATTGTTTTTCTGATCATTCAATAAACTATCCTGCATGATTTCAAAAGGAACCTGGCGAATGCTTTCGGGATTGGCTCCAAACAGATTTCCGATGGCCTTGAATGGCGCAGTAGCGGTTTTGATCAGAAATTCCTCGAGCGTTTTCCAGATGATTTTTCCAAGCTTGAAAGATGGATCAGATGGATTTCCTGTCACTGGCAAATCAAATCCGATGATATTGTTACGATCTTTCAGAATGTAGAGTGCAAGCCCGATCGGGACTTTGTATGTTGGAGTATCTTTTGTTTTCTTTCCTGTTTCGAGATTGACAATTTTCAACGAATTCTGATTGTTCAGATACGTCGGATTCATAGTCAGTTTCACATTGTAATTGAACGTTCCTTTGGTAATCGGTCTTGCAATAAAATATTCGGAATAGGGCGACAGACTTACCATATCGAGGTTTGCAATCACCCCGTCGAAGGTCATTGTTTCCATGGTCACCATATCAACAACCGCATTGCCTTTGAACGAACCGGAATTGTTGAGCATCATGCTGAAATCCATTTTCACCGCGGTGGCCAGATCGCTGTAATCTTCCATCTTGAAATCAAGGTTGGTGATATCAAATCGGAAAGGACGATTGAGTGTCAGATCGGAAAAGGCAACCGCGCAGTCGTTGATTTCAAGATGTTTGATGGAGTAATGCATTTCCGTTGTCGAAGTGTCGGTCGTTGTTGTGTCTTCGGCCACATCCAGGGTGTCGGAAAAATAAGGTTCGAGCACGCGATCGAAATTGGTTCCTGTCTTGTCAAGCACAGCCGTCAGTTTCGGTGATTCAACCCGAACGGTATTGATGCAATAATTTTCTTTACCAATGTCGAGCGAATCCATTTTGATGTACATGTCGGCGGCCGAGAAGAAATGATTGCCATCGGCGTCGTTCAATGCAAATTCCTTGATGCCGGCTTCGCCAGATACCACCACATTCATGGGCTCGGCCATTTCGCCGTTAACGGTTACATCGGTGTACAACATTCCGGTCATGGAGCTCACTGCCATGTAATCTTTCAGATATCCCGCAAACGGAGAAATGTCGATATTTTTTGTTTTTGCCTGAACCATGTATGTGCCGGCGGCCTGATTGATATTGCCTCCCAGCGATACTTCGCCTTTTTCGCCAAGAATGAAATCGATGCCCAGTTCCGATTTACTGTTGTTCCACGCAATTTCAGGAACCGTGATACCAAGCTGCTTTACTTCAGTAACACTGTTGGTTGTTTTGTCTTCGTACCGGATGTAGCCACCGATGAGATTCAGATTGCGTATGAGATATTTTGTCGGATCCGAAGTGGTGTCTTCGGGTTCTTCTGTTTCAGTCGTGTCGCTTGATTCGGCAAGGTCGTCAAAATTAAATCCATCTTCCGAATAGATGATTGAAACATATGGATTGGCCAATGAGATTTCGGTAAAAGCATATTCATTACTGAACAAATGCCAGGGTGCGAAGTTGACGTAGAGCTCATCGAAGCTCACAAATTTATCGCTGCCGTTTTTTTCGTACATAACGAATTCTTCAATATCAACACTGCAACGGAAATAGTTGATGTGAAGTCCGCTCATGTCAATCTTGCGTCCGATCAGGTCTTCGCCGTGTGTTGTGATGTACCATTTGGCAATGGCCGGCAAAAAAGCCAGCAGCAAAACGAAAAACAAAACAATGATGCCAACGATTTTATGCCATCTTCTCAATCGGATTTTTTTCCAGAATTTCCAATTCATAGCAATTTAATTTACAAGCATTAATGATTCCCCCGTAGCTATCAAGAAAAATATTATTTCAGAAGGCTTTCTCCTTCAGATGCAAAGTTCGTAAATTTTTATTTTATCTCTCTAAGGATTCTAAACCCTTCGGGAGAAATGTAAAATGTCTTACGACGTGTGATTTTTCAAAAAAGCAACCTTCGCGCACAGTCTGAAAATAGTCAGATAATTGCTTTCCCGCATCAAAATCCGGCTGTCCTTTTGGACAAAGACCCCTGAGCTGTTCTCAAGATTCTCAAGCCACCCTTTTATTGTAGCTTTATTTCTGATGACCGCAGACAGAACCTTTGTTTTTTTCTTTTCCATGGTGAATGTTTTTCATTTGGAAAAATTGAAAAAGAGAAATGTTTCGACGGACTTGCTTTAGATAAAAGGTCTGACTTAATACACGAAAAGGCAAAAATTAGTTACCAAATATAATCAATCCTTTTCCGGATTTTTATAAATAATTGTTATACTTTTCGGAATTTTCTGCCTTTATCGCTGAAAAGGCGATTATTGCTGGGATTCCAAAAAAATGACACATTTGCAAATCCAACATTCCATAGTTCTACCGATGGGTGTAGTCTTAAGAAATGAACGGTTGGGTTTAGTCTCCAAGACTAAACCCTGCACAAAATAACAAAAGACTACACCCAGCTCAGAACATGGAATAGTTGGTAAGAGATCCCGGCATCCGACTCTTCCAGGTCCTCCATAGCATTGCAGACTCTGGAAGGTCGGCGTGTCAGAAGAAGTTTATGTCGATGCAACATGGTTTTAAAAGCTTTGCGTGTGTTCATATTTGCATATTTGAGCAGATGACATATTCTGATATATAAAAACAATTACCTTTGCAGCGCGAAAAAACAGCAAAAACATGAGTGACAACAAATTGTTCAGCGAGTTTCCACCGATTACCAAAGAGGCGTGGGAACAGCTGATTAACGAAGATCTCAAGGGTGCTGATTATGAGAAAAAGCTGGTGTGGAAACCTCTCGACGGTTTTTCCGTGCAGCCGTATTATATGGCTGAAGACGTAAAAAGCGCCATGCCCGCCAACCATCCTGGTCAGGCTCCCTTTATCCGCGGCTATCATGCCAGCGGCAATACCTGGAAAATTATTCAGCAGATTGACACCACCAACACAGCCGAAGCCAACAGCTTTGCCTGCAATGCGCTCAATCGTGGCGCCGACGGTGTCTCATTCAGACTTGATTTCAGCGACAAGCAGGAAGAACTTTCTGCATTGCTCAAAGGAATCGATCTGACAAAATCTGCCGTGCATTTTCATTCACATCACAGCTACAGCATTCTGGCCGAGCTCCTGAAAGCCGAAGCAGCTTCGAAAGGCGTTAAAAACAACGACCTCAGCGGCAGTTTCAACTTCGATTCGTTTGGTTATTATCTGCTCAAAGGCTCGTTCTACAACAGCCACGAGGATAACATGAATGAGCTGAAATGCCTGATTGAAAACGTCGGCAAATGTCTTCCGGGCTACAAGGTGCTGAATGTAAACGGTCAGCATTTTGCCAATGCCGGCGCTTCAGCCGTGCAGGAACTCGGATTCGCCGTTGCTTCGGCACATGAGTATCTGCAGGAAATGCTGAACAGGGGTCTGAAAGCCGAAGACGTGCTGCCGAAAATGAAAATCACCCTTTCGGTTGGTCCGTCGTATTTTCTTGAAATGGCCAAATTCCGCGCTGCACGCTGGCTGTGGGCATCCGTTGCTTCGCAGTACACCAGTAATCCGGAATTGCAGAAAATAACCATCCACGGCGTTTCATCGCTTTACAACAAGACGCTGTATGATTTGTACAACAACATGCTGCGTAACACCACTGAGGCCATGAGTGCCGCGTTGGGCGGAGCCGATGAAATCACCATCCTGCCGCACGATTTCATCCTCGGCAAGGAAAGCGAATTCGGCGACCGCATTGCACGCAACGTGCAGCTGTTGCTGAAAGAAGAATCGCATTTTGCCGATGTGGCCGATCCTGCTGCCGGTTCGTATTATATCGAATCGCTCACGCAGAGCGTGGCGGAATATGCATGGAAGCAATTCCAGATGATTGAGGAAAACGGTGGATTCCGCAAAGCCATGGAAAGCGGACTAATCAAATCTGAAATCGGAAAAACCGCAGCCAAACGCGAAAAGGACATTGCCGCACGCAAAATGGTGTATGTGGGTGTCAACAATTATCCGAATACCAAGGAAGAATTTGCTCAGGCAGCTGATTTCATGAATGCTGCAAAAGACGAAGGCAATGCGCTGAATATGAAACGCGGCGCTTGGAGCTTTGAGCAGATTCGTCTGCGCACCGACAAGCACGTTGCCGCCGGTAAAAAGCGTCCGCGTGTAACCTTGCTTCAGTTTGGCAACATCGCCATGCGCAATGCCCGTGCGATTTTCGCCACCAACTTCTTCGGTATGGCCGGCTATGAGATTACCACTGTTCTGAATGATGATTCAGTGATGGACGGCGTGAAAAAAGCGCTGGACGAAAAACCCGGAATCATTGTGCTTTGCAGCAGCGATGAGGAATATCCGACACTGGGTGTTGAATATCTGAATGCGCTCCGCAACGCAAACATTCCTGTGGTAATGGCCGGGAACCCGGGCGACAACGAAGGCGTGTACCGCGAAGCCGGCGTTCACAGCTTTGTGCATATGCGCACTGCTGCGCTCGAAGCGCTTGAGAATTATCAGACGGTTTTATCGGTTCAATAAGAAAAGGAGTGAATATGAGACCGGATTTTAAAAATATAAAACTCGCAGATTTTAAAGGCAATACTCCGTATCCCGCATGGGAAAAGGAAAATGGAATTGCCCCGGAAATTGATACTCCGGAAAAAATCAAAATAAAACCTTCCTTCGGCGAAGATGATCTGGCCAATATGGAGCATTTGTCCTATGGTGCCGGACTTCCGCCGTTTCTTCGCGGACCCTACAGCACCATGTATGTGATGCGTCCCTGGACCGTGCGTCAGTACGCAGGTTTCAGCACCGCCGAAGAATCAAACGCTTTCTATCGCCGCAACATGGCGGCCGGACAGAAAGGTCTTTCCGTGGCATTCGACCTGGCAACACACCGTGGTTATGACAGTGACAACGAGCGCGTGCTTGGTGATGTCGGAAAAGCTGGTGTGGCCATCGACTCGGTGGAAGACATGAAAATTCTGTTCGATCAGATTCCACTGGGCGAAGTGTCGGTGTCGATGACCATGAACGGTGCAGTATTGCCCGTGATGGCCTTCTACATTGTCACTGCCGAAGAACAGGGCGTGAAACCCGAACAACTGGCCGGAACGATTCAGAACGACATTCTGAAGGAATTCATGGTGCGTAACACGTACATCTATCCGCCGGTGCCTTCAATGAAAATCATTGCTGATATCTTCGAATACACGTCGAAGTTTATGCCCAAGTTCAACAGCATTTCCATCAGCGGATATCACATGCAGGAAGCCGGTGCTACGGCCGATATCGAAATGGCTTACACGCTGGCCGACGGACTTGAATATCTGAGAACCGGTATCAAAGCCGGCATTCCGGTTGACAAGTTTGCGCCGCGTCTGTCGTTTTTCTGGGCAATTGGCATGAACCATTTTATGGAAATCGCCAAGATGCGCGCTGCACGTATGTTGTGGGCCAAGATTGTCAGCAAGTTCGAACCGAAAAGCGCCAAATCACTGGCATTGCGTACTCACTCGCAGACATCGGGATGGTCGCTGACCGAGCAGGATCCGTTCAACAACGTGGCCCGTACCGCTATCGAAGCAATGGCTGCTGCACTCGGACACACACAGAGTCTGCACACCAACGCGCTCGACGAAGCCATTGCATTGCCCACCGATTTCTCGGCTCGCATTGCACGCAACACACAGATTTTTATTCAGGAAGAAACCGATATCTGCCGCGCCATTGATCCATGGGCTGGTTCCTATTATGTGGAATTTCTGACCAAACAACTGGCGGAAAGCGCATGGAAACTCATTGAAGAAGTGGAAGAACTCGGCGGCATGGCCAAAGCCATCGAAACCGGTATTCCGAAAATGAGGATCGAAGAAGCTGCAGCCCGCAAGCAGGCCCGCATCGACAGCAAGCGCGACACAATCATTGGTCTGAATAAATATCGTCTTGAAAAAGAAGATCCGATTGATACCCTCGAAGTGGATAACACCGCGGTGCGGGAATCGCAGATTGCAAGATTGAAAGAGATCAGGGCTACGCGCGACAATGCTGCCGTTACAGTTGCGCTCGAAGCCATTACAAAAGCATGTGAAACCGGACAGGGAAATCTGCTGGAACTGGCTGTTGATGCCGCCCGCAAGCGTGCCACGCTGGGTGAAATCAGCGACGCTATGGAGAAAGTTTTTGGCCGTTATTCCGCTGTCATAAGAAGTATATCAGGCGTGTATTCATCCGAAAGTCAATCAAACGAAAGCTTCAAGAAAGCTACAGAGATGGCCGCTGAATTTGCCGCACTCGAAGGCCGCCGCCCGCGTATCCTCATTGCAAAAATGGGACAGGACGGACATGACCGCGGAGCCAAGGTTGTAGCCACCGGCTATGCCGATATCGGATTCGATGTTGACATTGGTCCGCTGTTCCAGACTCCGGCCGAAGCCGCCCGCATGGCGGTGGAGAACGATGTTCACATTCTCGGTGTTTCGAGTCTTGCCGCCGGCCACAAAACGCTGGTACCGCAGGTGATCGAAGAACTGAAGAAGCTTGGACGTGAGGACATCATGGTGATTGTGGGTGGAGTTATTCCGTCACAGGATTATGACTTCCTGTTCAAAGCAGGCGCTCTGGCTGTGTTTGGACCGGGCACCGTAATCTCCGATGCAGCCATCAAGATGCTCGAGATTATGATTGCCGCAAGAAAATAAATGCATTTGAATTTTTGAAAAAGCACCATTCTATGGTGCTTTTTTTTTGCGCAACGCTCAGGGCATGGTGATAGATTTTAAGATCTCCGATTTGATGTTTATTGTTTTGTGAAATCAAAATTTTCCTGCATCTTTGAATGCGTTTTATAAATGAATTTGACATGAGATTATTCTTAGCACAGCTCTTATTTGTTTTACTTTCTTTTCAATCGATAGGCCAGGAAACAGATTCGTTTTTAAATGAACAGGAAACAATTTGTGTGTTTATAGATTCTCTCGAAATAACAAATAAGAAGTTGTTGAATGAATTTGATAGATTTTATTGCAGGAATATGGAGCTGATAGATTCTAATTCATATTTTGATGCATTTATTCTCAATTTTAAAGAGGGAGATTCGACTTCATTTATTTTAAATATTTCCATAGGGATTGATCTCGAAAACGATTTACAATTGGCCAGAAGAAACAATTCCGGGTATTTCAGAATTAATAATACACTTGTGTTTGTATCTTATTTGAATGACAGCATTGGAGTTTATAAGCGTGTTAGTAAAAAACAGATTTGTTTTAAAAGAAGAGAAGAATTGAGTAACTGCTACGGACATTGTTCGGAATCTGAGGCTGGATTTAAAATTACAAGAAAATCACCAGAGAAAATTAAAGTCAGAAAGCTATTTTATTTCAAAAAACCATTTACAGATATTAAGCGGTTTTATTACGGGATTCGATATCGGTATTATTTCTGAGTGTTGATTTTCGCTGCCGACGCTTCGACGGAGTTTATCCCGCTGTTCGTGCTTCGACTCCGCTCAGCATGACAGCGGCGGGACTAAGCGTGACAACAGCTTTTTTGTCTTTTATATTTAGGTTGCAAAACGTGTTTTGCTGGTGGTCTCTGAATGACAGCGGGCGTCGCCCAAGGCTAAAATATTGCGCCGGAATTTACTCCGCCGAGACGAAGGCGCATATGGTGGTGCCGCGCAGCTTCTTTTGACGCCTTCGGCTACTCAACCTCGTAACGATTGTAACGCCTGTAACGTGTAACGGAAGTCTTACTCGCGACCTTAACCTCGTTCTAGACCTTGTTCTTCGCAGCTCCTTCTCAGAGCACCGACGCTTCGGTCGGCACATATTGCTAATAGCTGACAACTGATTGCTGAAAGCTGATCAACCTTAACCTGACTCACAACTCACTACTAATTTGTATTTTTGCAAAAAACAATTCCATGATCAACATCGAAAACGCCTATCTGTCGAAACTCATCATACACCGTGTTGGAAACAAAGTGCTGGAGGATGGACTCACGCTGTCCGATGAACTCGTGTCGCTCAGCGACGCCTACCTGAGTTCGCTCGGAGGCCCGCTGCTGGTGCCGTTTGGCAAAGAGGACCTGTTGTATAATTTTTATCACGACACCGATGTGAATCTCAATGTGATGTTTACCCGCTGCAAGAAGATTTTCCGCGCGCCCGATGAGGAATTCATAGACGCCAGCGTGGCCTCAGCAAAGGAACTGTACGAACTGATGCAGAATCCAAAACTTCATGGCGGCGAATTCTGGGTGGCCTACTTCAAAGGCATTGTGGTTGATGATGAAGAAACCGATGCCGTGGCCTTTTACCTGATGGACGAGCGCAAGAACTTCGTGAAACTCTATAATAAGGAAACCAACTATGCCATCGAAATGCAGTCCGGAACAGACCCTTCGGGTTTCCTGTCGGGGTGTCTGATCTGCAACATGGCGTTTGATGAGGGTTTCATCGTTTCATGCACCGGCAAAAGTAAAAGTCTCGACCTGCGCATGTGGATGGACAGCTTCATGATTCTGAAACAGAACATCGACAGCTTTTACCGCACGCAGATGGCCATGCGCATGTGCAAGGACTTTGTGATGGAAAAAATGCCGGAGGAATTCGAGACCACCCGTCCCGACCAGGCAGAACTGCTGATAAAGAGCATGGATTTTTTCAAGGCCAACGACGAATTTGCTTTAAAGGACTTTCAGGAAGATGTGTTAAAACAACCGGAACTCAAAGACAGCTTTACGCATTATGCAAGGCAGTTCTCGCGGGAGCAGGATCTGAACATGGGCGAGAACTTCCTGGTGAATGAAAGGGCTGTTAAAAAGATGGCCCGGCACTTTAAAAGTGTTCTTAAGCTGGACAGTAACTTTCATATCTATGTTCATGGGCGCCGGGAGTGGATTGAGCGCGGGTTTGACGAAGAAAAGAAGCTTAATTTCTATAAGACCTATTTCGAAAAAGAAGACTAATTCGTCGACAATCGTGTTAATTTCGTTGTATTGTTTTACCCGCCTATTGACTTTTTAATTTTAAGGCTATAATTTTAATGGTTCCAGCGGAAAGTTAAATTCCGAAATAATTTACCATTAAAATAAATAGCTATGTTTGATGTAATTACACGCGAGTCCGTATCTGATGTCAGGCAGCAACATTCTGTACTCATGAACAGATACATACCGGAGTTGTTGAAAAACATTTCTCCGATGGTGATGGTTCTTACGAGGAACCGTCAGATTGTTTACGTAAACAAAAGCATGGAGCAGTTTCTCGGCATTGCCGATGCAGGCGAGCTTCTGGGCACGCGACCCGGAGAGGCCATGCGCTGCGAATATGCCGATGTAAGCCGCAGCGGGTGCGGTGCTTCGGCCTTCTGCAAGTACTGTGGCTTCAATCAGGCATTGTTTGATGCCGAAATCGCCAAACCGGCATCGAAATACGATTGTCATTTGCTGAATAAAGCAGGAAACACTTACAATCTGGGCGTCAGCGTTACTCCATTCGAGTATATGGCAAACCGATACATGTTCTGTGTGATTGAAAACCGGGCTGATTCGCATTACCGCGATCTGCTCGAAAATATTTTCAGCAATAACCTCAAATCCATTCTTTCATCCATGCAATCGCTGGTGAAGGCATCGGGAAGTCTTTCTCCGGCTGAATTTCAGCCCCTGATGAGGGCACAGCTGATGCAGATTGATGAAGTAATCAACAACTTCGATATTCTTCAGAAGATTGAGAGCGGCGAACCCCTTCCGGGACGTCAGGAATGGTTTTCAGTAAAGCAGCTCGTCGATGAGGTGATTACGAATCTGCGACTCAGACAGGATCTGCGACTGAAATACATTAAAAAGGCCATTCCCGACCTGATGGTTTTTTCAAACAGAAC
Organism: uncultured Bacteroidaceae bacterium; assembly: GCA_964547605.1. Taxonomy (GTDB): domain Bacteria; phylum Bacteroidota; class Bacteroidia; order Bacteroidales; family DTU049; genus GWF2-43-63. The sequence goes on from CAZJOL010000012.1 coordinate 21,082, forward strand.
GCTGCTGGGATATGTTCTTTCAAGCATCGTGAAGAACGCAATGGAAGCCGAAAACGACCGAAACGAAATTCTGGTGTCGGTGATAGATTCCACGGCAACCATATCGTTCAAGATCAAGAATCAATCGGTCATGGATGAGAAACAGCAGAAACTCGTTTTCACGCGATTTGCGGCCGGGGGAGAAGGCAAAATGGGTTTGGGTACCTATTGTGCAAAAAAACTCGCCACGAATTATCTGAGCGGCAAAATCAGCTTTATCAGCAACCGGGAAAAAGGAACCGTTTTCACCATCCGCATTCCCAAGCTGGTCAGAGAAGAAAGTTTAACTTCAATCTGAATGTGATATGCAACCTCTCAGCGCCGCAAGGCGAACAGAGTGCGTTGCACAGACCTTAACTTGTCAGAGATAATAATTCAGCGTCAGCTTGAATGTGAGATTTTCTTTCGGCGTTGCCAGCTGGTACGGGCCGTACCGGTACAGACAACCAACTCCGAGTGAGTAGAATCCGGCATCGAGAATCCGGTTGATCATCAGACCTGACTCAAAGTAGCCACGGGAGAGCGTTTTGAAATCCGGTACATTGAGGTGCGCGGTGTTTTTATAATCACCCCAGGCTATATTGGTGACCAGCTCAGGGCTTGGCGAAAACTTCCTGTTGCCGAACAGCAGCGATTCGAAGGAATGACGCAGAAAAAGAAACACGCATTGCGTGCTGAAAAATTCATTCATCCGCATCGTTTCGAAAGAGTTCGGCGACGAAACCGTAAAGTGTCTGTATGATGCAGGCGCATTGAATGCCAGCGACAGCGGCACATCCGGGCTTACAAGCGAACCCTGCAGCATCCATGAAAATTTTCCGATGTAGCGCGATTTCAGCGTTTGCGAAATTCTGATCATGGCGGAGGTCCTTTGAATATTACCGCCTGCAATGTCATTAAAACTCTGACGCAGATCGAGCATGATCACAGGATTTGATGTGTTGCCGCCAATCTCAAGTGAATAGTCTTCGGATTGAATGAATTCCATTCCTTTCGAATACACCAGAAAAACATTCACATCGCTCAGTATAAACGAGTGTGTGCCTGCAAATCCGGATTCGCTGTAACTTCCGTATAATACTGAATCAGGCGCTGCCAATGCTGTTCGCGACAGCCGCGATGTAATGGTCCATGACCTGCCGATGCGGGAGTGAAAATCGAGATGGGCCTGATCGAAATAATCAATCCGGTTGATCATGTAATTGCGCAATCCTTCAAGCGACAGAATGCCAGCGGCGCTAAGATCGCTGTTCATGGAGCCGCATTCACGGATATCCTGCCTGAAACCAAGCGACATTTTTATGTCTTTCGATTTTTTCAGATTGATGTCGAGCCGGCCTGCAAACTTATGCTCCTGATCGCGGAGACCATAACCGTAATATCCATACATGCTCCAGTTTTTCGAAACACGGTAATTGGTTTTCAGTCCAATTCCGGGGCGACCTCCTTCTACCACATTGTTCCGATACAGCGCATTAATATCGAAGGCCAAAGGCCCAACGGGAATAAATCCGCTCATCAAAGTGGTTGTAATATTGAGCAGCCGGTCGAAATGGGCTTTGCGTCCAATACTGTCGATTACATGATAAGTGTTGATTTCCTTTTGTGTAAGCGGCTGTGGTCGGTTTTCCGCCCAGAACAGACTGTCTTTCAGTTTTGCATCGGGCTCAATGATGACCTTGGCTGCAGCAAAATCGGATTTCTTCAGCGCCGGATTTATTTTGATATTTTTCAGTTCGGTCACGCCATGTCCGTACACAGGGTATTCGTACAATTTCAGCGAGCTGAACAGAATGTCGGTATGGAGTTGCGACGGGAACCAGTGGATGGAGTCGGGCCTTGTATAATTCTGTTTTATCCGGACTGACATTCCCGGCTCTTCTTCGATGGGCTCGGCGGTTACGCACTGAAGCGCCCATCCGGCCGTATGAATGTACAGCAGTCCTTTCAGTGCATCGAAATGCGCATTGCGCCTGGGCCGGTACGAAATGACGAAAACGGTATCTGCATTATCGTAAATAGTGTCTTCAAGCAGAAAGAAATACTTGTCGGTGCTGCCGGGGCTGATTGGATTCACGTAGTTTTTGTCGGAAATGGTAATAAGCGTTTTATAGAAAGAAAAAGACTGAATCTGGCTCATAAGCAGCGTCAGCATTGGGTCGCCGAAACCCGAAACGCGTGATGCCGTCAGTATTTCATTGTCATTGCCCGGCCTGAGATATTTTCGTTCGGCCATGTTTTCCATGAGAAAAACATGCTGTTTTGAGAAAAACTGTTTCAGTTCGAGATGGCCTGAATCCAGCATTTCATCAGGGATTGCCATCAGGGAATCCATTTCGGCAGTCACGATAAATTTGCTGTAAGACCCGTAAGAAAAAGCATCGAGCTGAAAAGGATCGTTCTCTTTTCTGTGAGCGATGGCGCTGTCGATGATCCGGTGGGCCGGATTTTCACCCGGCAGAATAACGACTTCGTTGAGTTGTATTGAAGATTTCTGAAGCGAAAAATTCACAACAGGACTTGCGTTGGTTTCGATGGTGTCGGGCTTATAACCCACATAACTTGCCCTGATATAGTGGATCGGTTCGGAGGATTTTAGTACAAAATTTCCCTCGATATCGCTGATGGAACCATGTGGTGAGGAGTTGATAACCAGATTGACAAAGGGCAGGGCATTGCCGGTTTCAGAATCGGTCACTTTGCCTGAAACAGAGTATTGCTGCGCCTTGAGCGATACGGAAACTGTCAGCAGAAATATAAGAAAAAATATTATTTGTTTCATCAGAGGGTACAAAAATAGTGGCATATTCTTTTTTTGAGGTGCTATGCAAAATACTTTGATAGTCTGAAAAAGA
>CAZJOL010000013.1:0-23311 GCA_964547605.1 uncultured Bacteroidaceae bacterium
CCAATCCGTCTTCTTCTCAAGTTTCAGATCCTGCAATATACTTGATTTGACCCGGATTGTCATGTTGTAGCTTTTGCGCGGCCCTGCCGGAATCCAGTTGAAAATGATTTCCCAGCAATGCAGCTCGCGATGAATATTCACCGACGTGTAACTGAAATCATGATTCACGAAATCATAACCCGACATCATGCTCACTTTCCAGTTGGGCGTCAGTCTGATATCCCCACTGAAAGAGAGTGTCTGAATTACTTTGCCGGGTTCCTCCGCGTTGTCGGTGAAATCCTGTGAATACTGCAAGGTATATGAAAGCTGCAGCGACCACGTGGGCACAAAATGCAACAATGTTAGCGAATCTGGCTTATATCCTTTCTTGTGGAAGGTCTCATTGTTGAGCTGATAATTCAGACTGGCGCCCCAGACTCCGTTTTCCTGTTTAAACAACCGATGATTCGCATCCCACTCAAACGTATTTATGGTGCGCCCTGACGTATCCCTGACATATGGATTGAACACTGCAGCATAGCGCACATCGAGGCCTTTGAAAACCCTTGTGCGTCCCGACAGATTGATCATAGACCAGCGCAGACTGTCGGCTGCAGCATTGTAACTCGCATTCAGAGTCAGATTATCAATCAATGCAATTTTTTTGAAACCGCTGACGGTATCTTTCTTTGAACGCACTTTCATTTCGAGATTGTTACCGAGTGCAAAACTAGCCATGGATTGTTTGCCCGCAGAAGGCCCACCGAAAATGCCCTGTTCGTAAATGGAGTATTGTGTCGGAGCCAGATCGCCCGGCCTGAAATAATACTTGTAATAGCCCCAGTTCTGTTCGGAAAAATCAGGACGGAACGAAAAGGCAACAGATGGAGTCAGTACATGACGAAACGCAGACACCGGGCCCTTTTTGAATGAGAGGAAGGTGTACATTTTTGTTGTAAATGCAGAAGAAACTGCAAAGTCGTGTGCCGCACTGAATCCCCGCACAGTGTCAATAATTTCGGCAGTATCCGGTGCACTCCAGTGCTTCTCAATTGTGCTGAAATACCAGCGCTCATTAAACGTAAATGAGTTGTTCATGGTCACGACCTTAAACAATTTGAGCGGCATCGAAACCGGAACGGAATGCTTGATGCCATTGTTGAAATTATCCCAGTTGAAATCCTCTGCCAGTGATGTATCGGCTGTATGCAGGCTGTTCCTGGAATTCATTGCATACGACACTGTAATGTTGTCAAGTGCCTTCAGAATTTTTCTCGTTTTTCCCTTTTGCCTGAACGGATAAATTCTGTTGGAAGAAAGTGATAACTCCGGCATTGTCACATCAAAGGCATGTGTCTGTCGGTTCTGGCTCTGATTGAGGTTTGCAGTAAAATTGAACAGGTTCGCAATGGTTGTGCTGTACGAAATACTTGAAGAATAGTTCGATGAGAGATAATCCTGCGCTGATGAAGGATTGTACGTGTTGTAATTCGATGTTCCTGCCTGTACATTAGCCGAAAAACGGCTGTTGGGGCGGGCCTTGGGATCCTGTGTGTGATACCACTTTACAAAGAAATCGCTGTTTTTGCTAAAATCGGGAGTGTTTCGCTCACCGAAAATATTACGGGCAAAGCTCAGACTCAGGTTCCCGTCGTACTTGTATTTTTTCTTGTAGTTCGATTGCGTTTTCAGAGCCCAGCTCCCACGCGAATAAATATCGCCCCGCACGGCAAGGTCGAAATAATCACTGATGCCAAAATAGTAACCGCCGTTTTCAAGAAAGAACCCACGGTTTGTACTCTCGCCGTACGATGGGATCAATATCCCCGAAGCACGCCCTTTCTTGTTCGGGAAAAATCCGAACGGCAGCGCCAGCGGAGTCGGGATATCTTCAATCTCAAGCCAGACCGGGCCTGTAACAATTTTATCGTTCGGGATAACCTTGGCCTTGTTGAAACAAATCTGGAAGTGCGGGTCTTTCTGATCACAGGTGGTGAACGATCCGTCGCGAACCAGAATGGTATTGTCAGGAAGTTTCTTTACACGGTCGCCATGCAGAAATCCGCCACCCTGCTCCGAGAAAATATGCTGTATGATACCCTTCTTTGTTTCGTAGTTATACACAATAGTGTCCGATTCGAACTCCTGCTCGCCGTCTTTAAATTTTGGAATGCCCTGCACCACCCCGTTTGAATCAGGCAGACCATAAGCCGTAATGACAAACTTCGAAAAATCAATACGTATATAACCGGCTTCGAGATGAATGCTGCCATAATCGACCATGGCCTCACCAAACATTTCTACAATCTGCTGTTTCACATTGAAGAGGATGGAGTCGCGGGCCTGATAATCAATGGGATCTTCGAGGGAACTTTTCTCTTCCTGGACCGTTGCCCTGATGCTGTCGTTTCCAACAGCAGAAGTATCGACGACCTGCCCCGATGCCGCACAGGCAAACAGAAGCAGAATAATGACCATATGGAGTTGTCGAAATTTCAAATTATGGTATAATTGCTGATAAGGAAAAAACCCCTTACATTTGTAACGGGATTCGGATTACAAAAATAATTATAATCGCGGATGAAGTACATTCTTTTTATTTTATGTCTGTGCGTCCTGATTGCACCAATCGGCATTTCGGCTCAGAATTCAACGTCGGGAAAATGGACGGTGGTGCTTGATGCCGGCCATGGAGGCAAGGATCCGGGAGCGCTTGGAAAACGCAGCAAGGAGAAAGATATTGTGCTCGATGTGGTTTTACGCGTTGGAACCTATCTCAAAAACCATGATAACATCAAAGTGGTTTACACACGCAGCACCGATGTTTTCGTAGAGCTGGACCGCCGCACCAGAATTGCCAATGAAGCAAAAGCCGGTCTGTTTATTTCCGTTCACTGCAACGCCAACGAAAAAACATCTCCCAACGGCACCGAGGTTTATGTTATGGGACTCAATAAAACCGAAGCCAATCTGGCGGTTGCCATGAAAGAAAATTCGGCCGCATTGCTCGAAGATAATCACGAAGACCGCTACGATGGCATAGATCCGAATTCGTCCGAAGCATACATTGCTTTCAGTCTGTTTCAGAATATTTACATTGAGCGCAGCCTTTCAATGGCACAGCTGCTGATGAAAAACCTGAACAATAGGTTAAAACTGTATGACCGCGGGACCAAGCAGGCACCATTCTTTGTGTTGTATCGCACGGCAATGCCTTCAGTGCTGATTGAATCCGGTTTTATTTCGAACTACAACGATGAAACCGTTTTGATGTCGGAAGCCGGTAAGGAAAAGATTGCGTATTCAATCTACAGCGCCATTATAGCCTTCAGTAATGAAACCGAAAACCTCGAAAATACCGCGGTAACAATGCGCTCTGTTGAAGAAACTGTGGTTCAGCAGGAACAGCCCAGGCAAGCCAGTGGTGTTGTTTTCAAAATACAATTTGCTTCTTTCAAAGAAATAGTGCCTGTAACCGACTCGCGTTTCAAAAGTCTGAAAAATGTTTCATATCAGAAAGCAGGAACATTTTACAAATATTTCTGTGGTGAAACAAACTCATACACCGAAGCGCTGAACTATCTTTCCGAAGTACGCAGCAACGGATATAAAGATGCATTCATGGTTGCTTTCAACAATGGCGAATCCATCAGTGTTCAGGACGCCAGGAAAATGTGCGGACAGTAATTTTTATTGCCCGCTGAAAAAAATCCATTAGATTTGTAAAAAAAAACCAACGTGTTTAAGAAAAAGGAAGTCCGTATTGCCTTGTTTTTCATTCTCGGAATGGTGCTGGTTTATTGGGGCATCAACTTTCTGAAAGGAAAGGATATTTTCTCCAATCAGACCATTCTGTATGCAGAATATGACAACGTGACCGGTTTGCAGGAAGCCAACCCGATTATGCTCAATGGATTTAAAATCGGGCAGATTGCCGAAATCAGCTTCAAACCGGGAGGCAAAGGAAAGCTTGTGGTGAAAATGCTGATTACCGAAGATGTTGATATACCTTCGAATTCCATTGCAAAAATCATAAGCAGCGACCTGCTCGGAAGCAAAGCCATGCAGATTATTCTCGGCAATGCATCGGAACCGGTTGAGAGCGGCGACTTTCTGAAAGGTGAGACTGAGACTGATCTGAAAGAAGAAGTCAGTATGCAGATTCTGCCATTGAAAAACAAAGCGGAAGAACTGCTATCATCGTTCGACAGCGTGCTGGTTATCCTGCAAATGATCTTCAACGACGACACACGCGAAAACCTGAGCCGGTCGTTCGAAAGCATTAAAAACACCATTGCCAGTCTTGAGCATGCATCTTACAACATCGATACTCTTGTTACTTCGCAGCGATACAGACTGGGAAATATATTTGCAAATGTTGAATCCATCACAGGCAACCTGAAAGACAACAATGATAAGATCCGGCAGATTTTCACCAACCTCGAAACCGTTTCGGACAGCCTGACCAAATCAAATTTCAAAGCAACAATCAATAATGCCAATGAATCGCTGGCCAAGTTCAATGAAGTGATGACAAAAGTCAATCAGGGACAGGGCTCGCTTGGGATGCTCGTTAACAACGATACGTTGTATTATAACCTTGAGAAATCATCACAGGATTTGGACAAACTGGTTGAAGACATTCGCCTGAATCCGCAGCGCTACCTGCATTTCAGCATATTTGGTCGTAGCGGTAAACGCAATGCATATACTCCACGGGATTAGAACCTGAAAAATATTTCACGAAAAAACAGCGCGGATTGCAGAATCCGCGCTGTTTTTTTTATTTTAAGAATCCATCGCGCGGATTTGCAATCCGTGTGATGGATTCAGTAGATTACTTCTTCAGAATTTTCTTCAACACCGTATCCTTGTCTATTTTCTTTGTGCAGAAGAACCAATCGTAGCAATGTGTGTCGCCGGCTTTGTTTTCCATACGTTCCTTGGCAACACCGCATGATCCGGCAGTTGGCACAATAACTTCATCGCCCGGACGCCAATCGGCAGGAGTGGCAACGCCAAATTCATCGGCTGCCTGCAGTGCAATAACAACGCGCAGAAGCTCATCGAAATTACGGCCCAGACTCAACGGATAATAAATAATGGTGCGGATAATTCCTTTCGGATCAATGACAAATACCGCTCTCACCGCTTTGGTATTGCTCTCGCCGGGCATCATCATGCCGTATTTCTGAGCAACTTCCATCGTAATGTCTTCGATAAGCGGAAAAGTGACTTCGACATTCTTCATGCCTTTGTATTCAATTTTTTCCTTTATGGTGCGTAACCACGCAATGTGACTGTAAAGGCCATCAACCGAAAGTCCAACGAGTTTACAATTGGCTTCATTGAATTGCTTTTCAAGTGTGGCAAAAGTCATGAACTCCGAAGTACACACCGGTGTAAAATCAGCAGGATGACTGAATAATATGACCCAACTACCTTTATAGTCAGATGGGAAATTGATTTCGCCCTGGGTTGTTACCGCCTTAAATTCAGGCGCTTTTTCGCCGATACGAGGCATTGAATTTACTTTTTCTTCCATAATATTTTTGTTTGTTTGGTTTGTTAATCGCATTCTTCTTTGTACAAATCCATATACTCAAAAATAATCCGGATGGCCTCTGCATTCATGTCCATCGTCAGATTATTATTTTTACGCACAATATCCGTCTCGTTCCACAATTCGCACCAGCTCACATCAAACAACACCTGCGCCTTGATGAGTGCATGAATGATGTTGAATGTGTATGACTTCGGATTCAGCGCCAGTGCTTCATCTGCAATCCGCAATGCATCGTTGCAGTCAAAGTAATTGTCCATGGCTTTCAGATAAGCCAGACACAAAAGATTCTGAGCTTTCAGCGCTCCTTTCCCCTTTTTGTTTCCAAGAAAATCATTGTAGCGGACATAATTGCCCTGCCCTTCGAGATTCCAACCGATGGCATTGATCACTGCCACTTTCAGCGCAATACTGTTGTTTTTCGAATTCAGGAATTTCATCAGATCTTCAGAAATAACACCATTGCAATTAAGCGCTTCCTGTACTTTCGAAGAACCTTCATAAGCAGTATTGAACGGTGTTGATGTCAGTGGGGAATCAGCGAAAACCGATACCGTCGAAATAAAAAGAACAACAAACGCAATGATAATTTTCATGTTTCAGATTTTTACACAAATCTAATCAATAAATCGCCGGAAACATAATGTTTTTCGTTAATTAATAAAGTAAGCCTCCAATCTGAACCACTGCAAAGGCGACCAGCCATGCAACAGCCGTGGTGTATCCAACGGTAAACAATGCCCATTTCCAGCCACCGGTTTCTTTACGAATTGCCGCCACCACAGCCACACACGGGAAATATAAAAGCACAAACATCAGAAAAGCAAATCCGGTTAAAGGATTTAATACAGGTCCTCCATTAACATCAGTCGTCAGGTGCTCTCCCAGTGTCTTTCCGGGTGGCTGCTTTATTGATGAAATGCGCCCTTCGCTGATTGAATGATCACCGGCAAACAAAACCGACATGGTTGATACAACAACTTCTTTTGCTGCAACGCCCGCCACCAGACTCACCGATAAGCGCCAGTCGAATCCAAGCGGCTCCATGACAGGTTGGATGAATTTGCCAATACGGCCTATATAGCTGTTTTCCTGACGTTCGGATTCAATCTGTTGGAGAACATCATTGAGCTGTTTAGCCAATGCAGCGCTGTCCGGTATCAATTCTTTCTGACTTTGTTCGCATTGCTGCATTTGAAGTTCAATCGCATTAAGTTTATCGGTCAGATGAGCAGATGTCTCAATGTTACGGGGAAAATAGCCAAGCGCCCAGATTAGTACCGAAGCAATGAGAATGATGCCCCCCATCTTTTTCAGATACTGTGACGCACGAAACCACATATGCCTGAAAATGGCATGGTGTGTCGGCATGCGGTAAGGCGGCAACTCCATAACAAACGGTGCTTCGGTTTTCCTGAAAATGGTTTTTTTGAAAACCAATGAAAACAAAACGGCAAAGAGAACACCAATGGCATAAACCAGAAACAGTACTGCCACAGCGTTTTGAGGGAACAATGCTCCGATAATCAGAATGTAAACAGGCAATCGTGCACTGCATGACATAAATGGATTTATCAGAATAGTGAGTAACCTGTCAGAACGGTTTTCAAGAGTGCGTGTAGCCATAATAGCAGGAACATTGCATCCAAAGCCCATTATCATAGGGATAAAGGATTTGCCGTGCAGCCCGATCCGGTGCATCACCTTGTCCATCAGAAATGCAATGCGGGCCATGTAGCCGGTGTCTTCCATAACGGCAATAAAAAAAAAGAGAATCAAAATATTCGGTAGGAAAACCAGCACACCACCCACGCCGCCGATGATTCCATCGACAAGCAGATCCTTGATCCATCCATCGTGCATCAGGGTTGCAACCTGTTCTCCAATCCAGCCAACACCAAGTTCCATCCAGTGCATCGGAAATGATCCGACAAAAAAGGTCGAGAAAAACATCAGCCAGATGAAGAAAAGAAAAATGGGAAATCCAAAGAAACGATGCGTCAAAACGCGGTCCAGACGCTGAGTTACTGAAGTGAACGAGTCTTTCTTCACGCCCGGGTGATACGTTTCTTTCAGAGCGCCTGCAATGAAACCATAGCGCGCATCGGCTATCAGCGATTCAGTATCGGTGTGATAAATGGCTGCAATATTATCCGATTCGTTCTGTGCCGATGTCATCACCTGCTCAAAACCAGTTCTCGATGCGGCCTGTATGGCCTCTTTGTCTTTTTCAAGCAGCTTTATAGCATAGAATCTTGATGAAATGACTTCTTTCAGAAAATGGCTCTCTGCCATTTGTTCCGAGATTTTCTCAATGGCATTTTCAATTTCCATTACAAAACGGATCTCGGTCCTGCGCATGGGTTCATGCTGTTTTTCGTACAACTCAACCACCTTGCCCAGCAATTCATTCACACCTTTATTCCGATGTCCAATCGTTGGCTGAAAAGGAATGCCAAGCATTTCGCCCAGATTATTGTAATCAAAATAATCGCCTTTGGCAAGCATTTCATCATGCATATTCAACGCCGCAACAATCGGAATATCAAGCTCCATCAACTGTGTTGTCAGAAACAGATTCCGCTCAAGATTCGAAGCATCGATCACATTGATTATAAAATCGGGCGGTGATGAAATCAATTGCTTACGTACAAACAATTCCTCAGGGCTATATGCCGACAGAGAATAGGTCCCGGGCAAATCAATCAGGTTAATTTTGTAATCTTTAAACCGGAATGATCCGGTCTTTGCTTCAACTGTTACACCGCTGTAATTTCCTACATGCTCGGTCAGACCCGAAGCGAAATTGAACAATGTGGTCTTGCCGCAATTCGGATTTCCGACAATGGCAATGTCAATTTCTTTCGAACGCTGTATGGCTTTTCGTTCAAGCATTTCAGGCGTGAGCGATTCTTTGATTTGTAATCCGCTTTCACTTCCATCAGCTTCGGCATGCAGCATTTCAACAGTGACAACTTCAATTGATCTGGCTTCGGACCGGCGCAGGCTGATTTCATAATCCATCAGCCGGTATTCAACCGGATCTTGCAAAGGCGCCTTGCGGACAACTTCAACTCTGCGACCCGGGGTAAAGCCCATTTCAATCACGCGCTTTCTGAAAGCACCGCCCCCTTTCACCTTTACTACAAAACCGGACTGCCCGGGATTCAGATCATTCAGCGTCATTATTTAGACTTGATTTAAATAGTCATGCAAAAATAATGAAGTTTTCAGTATGAATTACAATTAAACGCGGCTTTATGACAAAAAACAGCCGCAACACAGGTGAGTGCGTTGCGGCCGGAAATAAAGTTTCAATTATTACTGAATCTCCACAAATGTGAAGAAAGAGTCGTTGGCACCGGTAAAGCGCAAACCATACGTTCCGGCGCTCAAAGAGCCAACTTCGAGCATTTCTGTCTGCCGCGGTTTCTCAATGACTTTTACTGTCTGACCAGTAAGTGAAATCAGTTCAATGCGATTGACAGCCGGCAGAATGAGCGGATCAATCTCAATGTTCATGTAGTCATCGGCGGGGTTCGGGAAAACGGATATTTTCCCATCCTTCCATGCGTCTTCGATGCCAGCCAGACAGGAAGTGTAATACAACTTAAAGCCATCGGCCCGTAACATTTCATCCGATTGAAAGACAATATGAGCTGCAGGCCCCCAAATGAGAATCTCAGATGGCAAATCATAACCAGAAACAATGGCAGACATCGGATCTGACATTGATGTTCCGTTGTAAATATAAACCTCGTCCATGTCCTGATCAAGAGCAAGTTCTGTGAAATGAATGTAAATCAATCCCGCACCCGGTGGCTGAATGGTCCATGAACAATTGGTGTTGTTCCCATATTTATTTATACCACTGCCATCTGAAATAGTGTCGGTTGCTGCAGTAAGAATTTTAGACCCCGGACAATACTGTATGTCATCGGTAGGCGGCTCAACACCAAAAATGGCAGCCTGACCATCAGTAAATCCGAGCATTGAATTAAGGGTAAAGTATCCATTGGAAGAGCCACTCCAGCCCCAGTTGATATGCAGCTTATTGCTGTTGTCAATTCCATCACAGACAAACGCATGTCCGCCGCCTGATCCCTGTCCACTATAGTATACCGGCCTTCGGCTCTTCAATTCATTGGTGATAAGCGCAATCCAATTTTCATCACTAAAACCATCTCTTTGCGAATAAAACAAATAATCTGAATATCCAAAATGTTCGATCAATGATAATGAGGCATCCTGAGAATTGGCGCCCGACCCATCAAAAGCATAGGCCATGTTGACCGAAACACCTGCATGATAAAGCAACTGCGCAATAGATGAATTATTTACAGAAATTGAATTCGGCATTCCAGCCCAATTGTACGTTGCCTGACTGAAATCGACATGAATATTTGAAAAACTGCCGGTTCCATATATGTTTGATCCTATGCCCACCGGAGGATAATTGTGATATTTCATTACCTGACCCATGGCTGTGGCAACGCAACCTGCATAGCAATACCCACAGGGGCCATTGGGGTCTTCAGGAACACTATCGTTATATTTGCAACCCTGATCCCATGTTGTTGTGAGCAAAGGTGTCACCGCCGACTTCAAATAAACCGGGAGTTCGCCTTGTGTAGCCAGCATTTTCCATTCAGCTACAACTACCTCGTCTGAGATGGCTTTCTCATTAATGGCTTTCACAAGACCGGTTTCTACGCCCAGAAAATAATCCTGAACAGGCAGAGGTAACTGCTCATCCAGCCCTGACTCGAATGAATAGGCAATAACAGGGGTTACTGATTTATCACTGGAAATAACAACAAAAGAAGTGTTGCTTTCATTGGTGAAAAAATACATATGATTAAGACCTTTTGTCTCAAATGACAAGGGCTTGAGTGAGATGGACCGCGACGCTTTTGATGTCATGAAATTCTGAGCAAACATCAATGCTTCAGATTGACTGACTTCCTGAGCAAACAGAATTGCTGACAGAAAAACCATCGCGAAAAAAGAGCAAAGTTTCATGGGTAATTGTTTAATACAAAGTTACGAAATTTAATCAGTAGACAATCGGGCTGATAATCAGTTGCAGCATTATATTGTATCGATTAACCCAACAATCAGTTTACGGTGAACACGAAAATAAAAATCAACCAATTTATCTATTCCATTAATTAATTCATGCGTTATTTTCCGTTAACTTATCGGGTGAACCCTAAAACTGTATTAAATAATTCAAACAGAAGAAACTGCCTTCCATAGCAATAAAACAACTCTTTTAAAAAAATGGGTGCTGGTGGAATGACCTGATAAAAAATTTTTGCATTTGAAATTTAATAGTATATGACATTTATAATACAGATTTTATTATAAATTTACATCTACATGAAATCTGTATGAAATTTTTTTTACCGGCACCGTTTATATTTATTCTGATTACTCTCCTTGTGAATATTGAGATTTATTCTCAATCAGATAAAACCGAACAATCGGGGAATTTATTCTTCGCTAAACCAGAGTTTCAGTTGTCGGCAATCCGGAATGGCCATTTTGATGATGGCGATGTCTCAAAATTTTTTGGAAAGCAGAATAACTATTGTTATGAAATTGAAGCTGAATATCGTGGATTCCGTGATTTTGGAACAAAATGGGGGAAACAAATAGGGATTGTTGTCGGATTGAAAGAATACAATACTTTAACTTCATTTATTCGTTACAATGTTTTGTACTTCACTCCTGGAATATCTTTTACATTTTCAAACCCTTTGTCTGAAAAATGCCGTTTTGAGATTCCGGTTGATATCAGAGCCAATATCGGATTTTTAAACAAACGGGAGTTCTTTACTTTGCCAGATACGCTAATTCGGTACCCCGACGACTTTATCCGATCGGTATGTCAGATTAAAACAGGAGTGCAGTTTGTACAATCTATCAGTCAGACAGCCAACATAGGTGCGACGCTGAAATTTGGTTATGGAATCGGGGAGAAAACAGATCCTGACTCATATTACAATCTTATTGTTGGCGAAACAGGTTTAAACGTATATTTTGGGCTAATCCTCCGTTTGAATTTTTCCAAATAAATGTAATTTGTATGAATACTAAATTTATCGCTGGTCTGGTTATATTGTTTTTTTTCTGTGTTTCATGTAAAAATGAAAACCAATGTATCTGGGAGGTAACAACATCATATGTTACCTGTGCGCCATATACTCTTGATTATAACACAGGAGAACATGTAGACAACAGCTATTATGACCATCTGATGGTTGAAATATTTTTCAGAGCACACAGTATAACTGAAGAAATGGAATGTGACGGAAATACACCACCCGAAATAATATTTTCAGACTCCATTCAATCTCTGGAAATCTTTTCTGATGTTGATTATAATTCAGACTTCAATGCGAATGAAGATATAAGTGATTTGTTTTTCTTATATACCATAAAATCCTCAAACGACTGGCCCCGTAAAATAATTCCGGTATGCCCGCTTTCTGAATATCTGCAGCAATCTCCGGCTCCCGTTATGCAGTACATGATGCTGGCACCAATGTACCCGCCAGACGAGCCAATCTGTGCTAGATTCTATATTCATTTCCGGAGCAGCAATGGAAATGATTTTTATTATAATAACGCCCCTTATGCTTTTATATATCCTCACTAATCAAGATTTGTTAAAAATCAATATCAAGCACCGAAGGGCAATGGTCGCTGTGCATGGCATCGGGCCATATTTCCGCGCCTTTCAGTTTTGAGCGCAGCGATTCGGTAGCCATGATATAATCAATTCTCCAGCCCTTGTTGTTGGCGCGTGCATTGGCGCGAAAGCTCCACCAGGTGTAGTTGTGTGGCTCTTTATTGAAATGCCGGAAAGTATCAATGTAATCGTGACTCAAAAATTTCGTCATCCATTCACGCTCTTCGGGCAGGAAGCCGGAACTTTTTGCATTTCCTACAGGATCATGAATGTCAATTCGCTCATGCGCAATATTGTAATCACCGCACAAAAGCAGATTGGGGCGCTCCTTGCGCAATTCCTGCACATAATTTAAATATTTATCGAGCCAGATCATTTTGAAGGCCTGACGTTCATCGCCCGAAGTGCCGGAAGGATGATAGGCCGAAACAATGCTCAGGTCGCCGTAATCGGCACGAATAAAACGGCCTTCGTTGTCGTATTCGGGGATGCCCATACCAGCAACAACATTGTCCGGCTGAATGCGGGTGATTATGCCAACACCGCTGTAGCCCTTCTTTTGCGCACTATAAAAATAAGTTTTATATCCGAGCGCTTCAAACTCCATCACCGGAATCTGATCGGGCTGCGCTTTGGATTCCTGAATACATACCACATCGGCATCGCTCTGGGCGAGCCATTCCAAAAATCCCTTGCCAATGGCGGCACGGATTCCGTTGAGATTATAAGTGATGACTTTCATATTATTTCTCTGGTAAGAGCTTTTTCAATTCTTTCTGATCGGTAATTTTCAACACAGGATACACGCAATATTGCCGGTCGCGGTAAACCGTGTGATTGTACACCCAGTTCATCTGTAGCCACTGATTGGATGCAAATGCAGGATCATTTTTTTTCATTGCTTCAAACTCCGCTTTCAGTGCGGGATTTTCAGCAAACATTTTTTCAGCCATGGGTTCAAGCACATACATTTCGCCGTATTCCTTCTGTTCGAAAATGGCATTGAAAAATCCCCACTTCAGGAAACTGTCTTCCGAAGCGGCATCGAGCAACCAAACAAGCACTTTGATTTTTGGTTGTTTTACAAGAACAATTGCTGAACCTTCCGGGATAATAACGGTTGTATCAAATTCAAGAATAGTGTAATCCGGCCTGAAACGCCCTTCGTAGCTCGTTCCCGGAAACTTTACATTGTTCAGTTTTGATGCAGCAACTTTAATTTCAGAATTGTCTGTAATTGTTATAACACTGATCCCATGCAGCTTTACACGTTCAATAACTTCGATCCATTGAACAGGAATTACATAGGCCAAAGGCAGTTTAATGCTGTCACTTACATATACTTTTCCGAACAATGGAATTTTCCAGGTCACAGGTTTTTTGTTGTCGTATTTATAGTAAACACCGCCTGTGATGCTGCTTTTGATGGTATCGAATTCCATTCCGAGAAAGTCAATAACAGTGCTGTCTTTCATACTGGTTTCGAGTGCAATTGGAAATGAAGAATTGACAAACTTATCTGAAATACGCTCCTGATCAGCGCCATGGAGTATTGCTATATATGACTCACGATTGTCGGACAAAAAAGTAAAAGTATGTTCAATCATTTTTCTTGTTGCATCCACACGAACATTATATGGCTTCAGCATATGTGTTTCAATGAGTAAGCACGGCCTGTCGGTAAGAATGGTATAACCATGTGACAGCATCGGACGCGAGCCGTAGGTAATAAGACCACTGCGTGGATTATGCCATTGACGGAACGCCACATAAGGGAATATCGGCATGCCATCGCGATTCATTTTATCGGTTACATAAGGAACATACTTTTTGTTGCACCACGATGCCACAACCTGATTCAAGGTCTGAAAAGCATCGAGGCCATAGGTAACGGCATACTGGTAATCGGCTCCATCAGTGGTGTGGCAGTCGATGAGAAAATCCGGATTAATGGCATTGTACAATTTCAGCCATGCCTGCATTTCAGGTGCATCGGCTTTCATGAAGTCGCGGTTAAGATTCAGGTTCTGCGCTGTAGTACGCCAGCCCATCTGCTCCGGTCCGTTCTGATTGATGCGGTTGTATGGCCCGAAACGCTTGAGCCCGTCAACATTGAAGCATGGGATGAATAGAATGCGGACATTCCGAAGCATCGGTTTCATCTCGGGTTTCGTCATCAGGTCGCGCAGAAAAAGAAATCCTGCTTCGACGCCTTCTGGCTCCCCCGGATGAATTCCGGCCTGAATCCACAAGGTGATTTTATCCGTTGTTTTCACACCATCATCAATCATGAGGTATGGCAAATCATCTCCCTGAGCCGATTTTCCAATGACTTAAAAACAACTTCGCTATACAATGAATCAGTCAAACGACAATACTGAATGATTTCATCATACGTCATTGTCACATTCTGACCTTTCGATTCATAAGGAATGGAGAAGGTTTTGGTTTGCGCATCAACATGTGATGCAAACAAAAAAAACAGAGATATTATTAGAATGAGTTTCATACAATTTCTTTTCTTTCTTTTTCTGAAAGTATCGAGTCAATCTATATTCATGGTGGCACATGTATTTTTGCCAGTTACAGCAATAATCAGAATCATTTTCATGCCACCAGAGCCATATACGACCATATTACTGACGTCAGGAAAATGGTCTACGGCTTTCCTGAACACATTTTTCAGAGATCGCATTTTTTGACAATTTTGGATTTCATCATAATCGGAACACGATTTATTGAACACCTTTCATACTCAGATTGATTCTCTTTCGCGGCTTATCAACCTCGAGAATACGGACTTTTACTTTCTGATTCAGCTTCAGAACTTCGGAAGGATCGGCAATGAAGCGGTCTGCAATCTGGCTGATGTGTACAAGCCCATCCTGATGAACGCCGATATCGACAAAAGCTCCGAACTTTGTAATATTGGTAACAATGCCCGGAAGTTCCATACCCGGAATCAGGTCGTCAATGCTGTGAACATTCTGATCAAATTCAAACATCTCAAATTTCTCACGCGGGTCGCGGCCTGGCTTCTCAAGCTCTTTAAGAATATCATTGATGGTCGGCAGTCCAAATTTTTCAGTGATGTAATTCTGTGGTTTTATTTGCGAACGAAGCTCTTTGTTTTGTATCAGATCGTTCACAGTGCAATTGAGATCCTTCGCCATTTTCTCAACAATGATATAGCTCTCGGGGTGTACAGCCGAGGCGTCGAGCGGATTTACAGCATCCTTGATGCGCAGGAATCCTGCAGCCTGTTCAAATGCCTTATCGCCAAAACGCTTCACTTTCAGCAAATCTTTTCGTGCTTTGAAAGCCCCTTTTTCTTTTCTGTGCTCAATAATATTCTGCGCCATGGCCGGACCAATTCCGGAAACATAGGTCAGAAGCTGCTTGCTGGCAGTATTGAGTTCAACACCAACGCTATTCACGGCACTCATGACAGTTTCATCCAGCTTTTCCTTCAGCATGTTCTGATCCACGTCATGCTGATACTGCCCCACTCCGATGCTTTTCGCATCAATCTTCACCAACTCTGCAAGCGGGTCCATGAGCCGTCGTCCGATTGATACAGCCCCGCGCACAGTGATGTCATAATCCGGAAATTCTTCGCGGGCCACATCGCTGGCAGAATAAATGGAAGCGCCTGATTCGTTGACTGCAAGCGCGATTACAGGTCTGCTGAAATGGATGCGCTTTATGAAAGCTTCTGTTTCGCGGCCGGCAGTGCCGTTTCCAATGGCAATGGCTTCGATTTTATATGCTTCAACCAGATGGTCGATCTTGTTCAGGGCCTCTTTCACCTTGCTTTCCGGCGGATGCGGATAAATGGTTTCGTTGTGTAGCAGATTTCCCTGCGGATCGAGCACTACCACCTTGCATCCGGTGCGGAAACCCGGATCGATGGCCAGCACCATTTTCTGTCCAAGCGGCGATGCAAGCAGCAATTGACGCACATTATCGGCAAACACGGCAATGGCTTCCTTATCCGCTTTTTCTTTGTAAAATTTTCTCACCTCTGTTTCAAGCGATGGCTGCAACAAACGGTTATAACTGTCATCCACTGCTTTCTGCACTTCTTCGGCAATGTCATTTTTTGCTTTCACGATATGCCTGTCAATCAATCCCAGAGCCCGTTCTTCGTCGGGCTCAACTGATACGCGAAGGAATCCTTCATTTTCTCCGCGGAAGATGGCCAGGATACGGTGCGAAGGCGCTTTTGCCAGGGGCTCGGAAATGGAAAAATAATTTTCAAATTTTG
The DNA here is from genome assembly GCA_964547605.1 of uncultured Bacteroidaceae bacterium. Lineage (GTDB taxonomy): Bacteria > Bacteroidota > Bacteroidia > Bacteroidales > DTU049 > GWF2-43-63. The sequence continues at coordinate 16,510 of CAZJOL010000013.1, forward strand.
CACCATCAGTTTCTTTTCCCTTCACCACTTTGGAATAAATCACACCTTCGCGGATAAAGAGTGCACGCAGATCAGCACGGACACGGGCATCTTCGCTCACCCATTCGGCAATGATGTCACGGGCACCTGCAATGGCTTCCTCTTCGCTGGCCACGCCTTTTTCTTCGCTGATGAAGTGCCGCGCAGCTTCCATGATATCAAACGGACGCTGATCGAAAATCCGCTTTGCCAGCGGCTCCAGGCCTTTTGCAATGGCCACGGTCGCGCGGGTTTTACGCTTAGGTTTGTATGGCAGATACAAGTCCTCGACCTCGGGCATTGTCATCGCATTCCTGATTTTCTCTTCAAGTTCAGGTGTCAGTTTTCCCTGCTCGTTGATGCTTTCAAGTACGGCTGCTTTTCTCTTTTCAAGCTCAGTCAACTGATGCAGACGGGTTTTAATGGCAAGAATCTGAACCTCATCCAATGTTCCTGTCATTTCCTTGCGGTAACGTGCTATGAAAGGAACCGTAGCGCCTTCATCAAGGAGTTTAATGGTATTGGCAACCTGAATGGGTTTCAGACCCAACTCAATACAAATAATATCGGTGAAAGATTTCATGTTTCAAAAATAGCAATTTTCGCCTGAATACAGTTAAAAGAGTGAACAGATTTTATCTGATTGAGTGCTAATTCAAAATTCACTTTGGCTATATCCATTACATTTTCCGTATTTATAGCCATTTTGATTCTGATATTTTGCTTTTTCATGATTTTTTTGTATATTTGTAGCCAAAGTAAATTACATGTGTGATATTGTAGGCAGAGATGAAGAGATAGAAATCATGCGCGATCTGGAGCAATCGCGCGTTTCTGAATTCTTAGTTGTATATGGCCGGCGGCGCATAGGTAAAACATTTTTGATCCGGGAACTATTTCAGGATAAGTTTGTCTTTTCAATTACCGGAATTGACAATGTAAATATGACGCAGCAACTCATGAATTTCAATCTGACGCTTCGGCAGCACGATGCCAGCGTGGAATGGGAGCCAGTTAATTGCTGGCTGCTGGCATTTCAGCAATTGAGAGCATTTCTGGAGAAATCGAAAAAGAAGCGAAAAATAGTTTTCATAGATGAATTACCCTGGTTCGATACGCTGCACTCTGACTTTATACAAGGGTTGGAACATTTCTGGAACAGCTGGGAATCGGGGCGGAAAGACATTTTTCTGATTGTAAGCGGATCGGCTACATCGTGGATGATCAATAAACTTATCAACAACCGCGGTGGTCTGCATAACCGAGTTACACAGCGCATTTGTCTGGAACCATTTACCTTGGCCGAATGCAGCGAGTTTATGAAAAGGAAGAACGTCCATCTTGATCAGTATCAGCTTATTCAATTATATATGGTGATGGGCGGTGTACCTTATTACTGGGATAAAGTAACCAAAGGGAAAAGTGCGGCACAGATTATTGAGCGCGAATGTTTCAGCCGCAACGGCTCGCTGAAAGAAGAATTCAACAATATTTTCAAATCGCTTTTCCGGCAGCACCAGCGGCATGTAAGCATTGTAAAAGCTCTGGCCACCAAATCGAAAGGACTTAGCCGCGACGAAATTTCAAAACTGTCGGGCATATCAAACGGCGGCGGCCTCACACGATTATTGGATGAACTGGAAGCATGTCATTTTATCACACGCTACATTCCGTTTGGCCGCGTTAGCCGCGACAGCCTGTATCAGCTCAACGATATGTTCAGTCTTTTTCATCTCAGATTCATGCAAACATCCACCAAAAAAGATGCAGGTAACTGGCTGAAAACCATTGATAGTCCAAAGCACCGGGCTTGGTCGGGATATGCGTTCGAGCAGGTTTGTATGCAACACAGTGCGCAAATAAAAAAAGCGTTAGGTATATCGGGCATTGAAACACATATTTCGTCATGGCGCAGCAGGAGCGATGATTCGGGTGCACAGGCAGATATGATTATTGATCGCCGCGATCAGATCATCAATTTGTGCGAGATGAAATATTCGGTGAATCCGTACATCATCAATAAAAAATACGCAGCAGAACTCAGCATGAAGGCCGGGCGTTTCCGGTACGACACAAAAACAAAAAAAGCCGTGCATATTGTTATGCTCACAACGTTCGGCGTAGCCAATATGGAACTTTACGGAGGCATTGTTCAGCATAACCTCACCATGGATTGTCTGTTTGAAAAAGCGTAAGAGTACAAGACGCAAAATAAACCAATCTTTTCAAAGAACTGAAAATACTTATCTTCGCAACGAAATATCCAGAGCTTATGAGTGAACAGCTAAAGAAAAAAAGACAGATACCGAGCACATACGTCATTGTTTTTACGATAATCCTGGTTGCAGCAGCGGCCACCTGGCTGGTACCGGGCGGTGCATTTGAACGCGAAAAAGTGATGGTGAACGGCGTCGAGCGCGACATTGTTGTGCAGGGATCGTATCACGAAACGGAGACCAATCCTCAGAGCTGGGAAATACTGGCGTCCATATACGATGGCTTTGTCGATAAGGCCGACATCATTGTTTTCATTCTTGTGATTGGTGCCTCATTCTGGATCATCAACACTTCCAAAGCACTCGATATTGGAATTATAAAGTTTCTGAATCGTGCCGAGAGACTTGAAAAATACAGACTCTTCAGAAAAATCGGAATCCGAAATATTCTGATTACGCTTATCATGCTCATGTTTTCGATATTCGGAGCCGTTTTCGGCATGAGTGAAGAAACCATTGCCTTTGTAATCATCTTTGTCCCGCTTGCCATCAAAATGGGCTACGACAGTATTGTCGGTGTGAGTATGTGTTTTGTGGGAGCAGCACTGGGATTCGCCGGAGCACTTTTCAATCCTTTCACTATTGGAATTGCGCAGGGTATTGCACAGATACCTTTGTTCAGCGGACTTGAATACCGAATGTTCATGTGGATTGTGCTCAATATTTTTGGAATTACCTACATACTTGTTTATGCCAACAAAGTGTACAAAAATCCGAAACGTTCCGTTGTGTACGAAACCGACCAGTACTGGCGTGATCAGGCTACAAAAAACGAGCATCCTGTTGAGACCAAAGCCGGCATTTCAGCTTGGGTTTCTTTTGGAATCATCCTGTTTTCGCTGATTGCATTCTGGAGAGAATATCCTTACACGGATATCACGGTTGGCTCTTTTTCGGTAACCATTCCTGCGCTACCTATACTGACATTCTTGTTTGCCATTCCCGGATTATGGCTTCTGGTGCGCAAAAGCGTACAGCTATACATTCTGCACATCATGTTGTTCACCACCATTTCACTTGTAATAGGTGTGCTCGGATTTCATTGGTATATCCGCGAAATTGCAGCGCTGTTTTTCGGAATGGGCCTCATGGGCGGCATTGCGGCGAATTACCGGCCCAATGAATTCACCAAACATTTTATGGATGGAGCCAAAGATATTTTTTCAGCCGCACTGATTGTCGGTCTGGCAGGCGGCATCATCATTATTCTGCAGGAAGGCGGCATTGTTGATACGCTTTTAAACTCGCTCTCCTCGCTGTTTTCGCACAACCGTTACACGGCAGTCAGTGGCATGTATACTGTGCAAACCGCAATAAATCTGATTATGCCATCGGGCTCGGCCAAAGCTGCACTCACCATGCCGCTGATGGCGCCATTTTCCGATCTTATCGGAATTTCACGTCAGGCAACGGTTATCGCTTATCAGCTCGGCGACGGCATTACAAACATGATTACGCCTGTGTCTGGTGTTTTGCTCGGTGTTTTAAGCATGGCCAAAATCCCCTACGAACGCTGGTTCAAATGGGCCTGGAAATTTATTCTGATGCTGATCATTCTTGGCTTTCTGCTGCTGATTCCAACGGTTACAATGACCTTGAATGGATTCTAAAATACGAAATCAGAAATACGAACGAAAACAATTCAAAAAACAAAATAGAATTTCACAAATCGTATTTCGTATTTCGTATCTCGTATTTCGTATCTCGTATCTCGTATTTCTTATCTCGTATCTCGTATCTCGTATTTCGTATCTCGTATTTCGTATTTCGTATTTCGTATTTCGTATTTCGTAAATCAAAACGCCCCTTCGTCGTCGCCGCAGGCACGTTTCTTCGCCGCTTCGGCACCTTCGTATTTGAGATCAACGGCTTTCTGTAAATCTTCGCAGGCGCCTTTTTTATCGCCGTTCATGTCGCGGATGGCTCCGCGGTAATAATAGGCACGACCTGATTCAGGGCTGTATTTGATGGCCTTGTCCAGATCATCGGTGGCAGCGGTATAATTTTTCTTTTTGAAATAATACACGCCGCGGCCTTCCCATGCATAGCCGTTTTTCGGATTGATGGTAATGATTTTATTATAGTCTGTCAGTGCCGATGCTTCCTTGTTGGTGGCTACTTTGCTGTCGGCGCGGTTGATATAGGCATCCTCGAAATCCTTGTTGTACATTACGGCCTTGTTGTAATCGGCGATGGCCAGTTCGTGCTGATTGGTGGCTGCATAGCAGAGCCCGCGCGCATTCCACAACAGGGCATCTTTGGGTGCATAGGTTGTCAGCAATACGGTCAGGTCCAAAATGGCGGTTTCGTATTGCTTTGCATCCATGCACAGTTTGTAGCGGCGCCGATACACATCTTCGCTCACAAATTTGTTGTTGATAGCTGCAGTATAATCTTCGATGGCAACCTGAAAACGCTCGACTTTTTCCAGCAGAACACCGCGCCAATAGTAGGCTTCGCCATAGGTTTTATTTTTGTCAATCACTTTCGAAAAATCGTTGAACGCCTGCTCCTGCATGTCCTTGTTGAAATAAATTTTTCCGCGCGACACCAGCGTAGCCGGGTCATCGGGCCGTATTTCAAGAATCTTGTTGTAATCGGCGAGTGAAGCATCGTTGTTGTTCTGCTCCGCATACCAGGCTGCACGGAGGATGTAGGGATCCGCCGATTTCGGACGAATGTTCACCGCCTGCGTAATATCGGCCATCGCTTCTTTCATTTGCTTTGCATCCTTGTACCAAAGCGCTCTGTAGTAAAATGCAAAATAGAAATCCTTCTTTTTTGTCAATGCCATATTGTAATCAGCCAGCGCCAGATCCTTCTTGCCAAGCGCAAACTGACAACGTCCGCGATCGACATAGGCCTCGTAATAATACGGACTGATTTCAATGCATTTGGTGAAAAGCGGGATGGCGCCTGCATAATCCTTTGCATTGAGTTTGGCCGTGCCGGCATCATAGTAATCGTTGGCGCTCTGCTGGGCAAACAGCGAAAGCGAATAAACAAAAGCTGCAACAAAAAGAAAGTGTTTCATCGGGGAAGTTTGATATGCGAAAATAAGAAAATTGTTCTTATCTTGCATATTCATTAAAACACACCACCATGAGCGATTTTCAGTTTGAAAGCAACGAAACCCAATTGGGCAAATGGACGCTGAATTACAAAGGTCCAGATGGACAGGCATTTCTGGGACCACTGATTGTGACAAACGCGCGTCTGTTGTTCAATGCCAAATACGACCAATGGGAGAGTCTGACCCACGTGCATGGCCTGAACTACACGCATGGGTACATCATCATTCCGAAAGAAATGATCGCTGAAGTCAGGACTGAAAAAAGTTTTCTGAAGAAAAAAGTGATCATAATCCTGAACAACGGACAGGAACACATTTTTGACTATGGCATGCTGGGCATTGATAAGATTGTCGAGGCAATAAAAGCCTGAAATGCATGAATAGAAATTCTATGTAATATTGTATAAAGAATTACCATTCATGGCAACAGCAGAAACAGATCTGACCTCATTGCCGAATATAGGCAAAACGCTTGCAGAGTTGCTTGTGCAGGCGGGCATTGAAACAGCGGCTCAGCTGAAAGCAGTTGGCAGCGAAAAAGCATTTATACGCATCAGCGCAATCGATTCCGAAGCATGCCTCAGCAAATTGTGCGCGCTTGAGGGCGCCATTCAGGGAATCCGCTGGCACCAACTGAGCGCGGATAAAAAAAGGGAATTGAAAGAGTTTTTTGCATTGGTGAAATCAAAGCAATAAAAATGCGTAGTTATTATCTTTCGGTTTTCAATGGACGTGCAATTGCTGTATTCATAGTATTGATAAGCGCGTTCTCACCAATAATGATTTACATTGAAGGATTATATGAAGAAACATGGATTTTTTGGTTGATTCCGGCTGGACTTCTGTTGCTTGTGCGATTAGGTTATGTGGCTTCAAAAGGAGAAATTGTTTTTAAGTACAGTGAAACAGGTTTTGATATAATCTGGAAAAAACAATTTTTGATGAGTTCATGTTCAGATATCCATGCGGATTTTGTCGATGTAAAAATTGTTGTGCTAACCGAAAATTCAACTGAGGATGACAAAAAAGTTGAGCGATTTTTCACAGGTAGCCAAGAGATTAATTATCTCCCTCTTGCAAGGAAGAGAGAGCTTGCTGAGTTTGCAGACAAGTTGATTTCCAGTGTTGATGAAAATAACGGAGCTGTAATTACTTCAAGCGCATTCAGAACTGTGCTTCATAATACTTCCCCAAGCTTCTATTTTCTGCTTCTTTCATTTGTTCTTTGTGCAGTTCTAATACCATGTATGTGGGAATATATTGGAGCTCATACTCTATTCTTTTTCGCAATTCCATTAATTACCTTTGTAATTCATAAGCTGATAAGTCGCAATAATTCAATACCAGAAAACATCGGAGATTATTATCTCAAAGCAATCAACCGCGACAAAATAGATGACCTTCCATAGTCCGAAATGAAATGAAGGACATGGAA
>CAZJOL010000014.1:0-22768 GCA_964547605.1 uncultured Bacteroidaceae bacterium
TCTCAACCTCTAAACCATGTCCTTACCATCGATCTTAATCTGGGCGCGCGTCTCCCGACGCGTGACCTGCCAACTCAAAGGTGCTTCGCGTGCTCTATCCCCGCAGCCCTGGGCTTCGCACACTCAGCTTCCAGGGCATACGGGCTATTATTATTGGACTACGCCTGTAGTCCCTTCCAAAGGAAACAACTATTGTATTTTGGGGTAAACGTTTTAAGCCACGAAATATAACTCACCACTGGCTACTGACAACTGACAACTGTTTCTCACTGTTTCTCCAGATACCAAACCTCTTTCCGGTTGTTGCCGTTATCGTGGCCTGCAGCGATGTTGTTACAGCTGGTCCAGATCATTTTGCGGCGGCCGTCCCATTCAACAGAATAAGAAAAATAATAGTACCACGGATAATCATCAATCATGAATTCAATGCGGACAACATCGTTGTCGGTGCCGCCCACATCCACGCTCCAGTAATAGTCGCCCGAGCCCGTTCCATTCGGCAGATTGATGTTCCCGGGATTACAATACAAATCGTAATGATCGCGCTTTTTATTGAGCCCTTCATCAATCAAAGTCACCGTGCCGGGATTGAGATAGGTTGTGTCGTAAATAAAATCATTGTCCGATGAATCCCAGTAAAACTTTTCGGCTTTGGTGATGTTCCATACACCATCCATGCGCGAAGCCATGTTGTTGTCGGGCGAACATGAAGCCAGCATCAGAAGCGGCAAAACAAAGATCAGTATAAAATGTTTTTTCATAATTAATCTCCTATTGTTATTGAAACTCCGATACTGAAACGCAGCGCGGAAACATCGGGCAATACGTAATACTGCTCCGGCAGCGTGGTCTGAGATGCAATGATTTCGTTGTAATGAAAATAATCTGCAGGAATGCCATCTGTAGCAGGCGACTGATTTGAACGGCCATTGTCTTTGTCGCGCAGTTTAAAGCTCAGGTAATTGACCTGTTTGAAAAGTTTATCTGCGCGAAGCTGCAGACCAATGCCTTCGGCAACAGGAATCTGCGCTTTAAGTCCAAGAATACCCGCCACATACATGCCGGTAAATTGTCCATTCAATAGCTGATTGAGACTATAGTTGATGGTTCCGTCGGCGTATTCACTGTAGGAAATAAGATTGATGCGTCCCACCGTGAAACCGGCTGTAGCCCAGATTCCGAAGCCATCATCAGATCCGGCACCAAGGTTTAACAGCATGTCGAAATATCCGGCTCTGAGTTTAAAAATGCGCGAATCGCCCGTTTTAAAAACCGCCTTGGTGTTTTCGCGGAAATTGTTGTAGGAAAAGTCCATCCCAAGCGGCCCGGAACCAAGCGAAAATGCAACATATTTTCCGGTGGCAAAACCGAATGGCTTAAGTTCGGCAGAAAGATCGCCGGCGTGGTAGCGGTTATACGAATCGGTGAAATAGCCGAACGTCTTATAATTGATTTTCGAAAATACCGGACCGGCCGAAAACGCGACATATTGAGCGTTTGAGACCAGCGTGGCCATTATCAGGAACGCTGACAAAAATATTTTTCTCATGGGTAACGGATAAATATTTATTTTTGTTTGAAAACGTAAAAATATAAAATCCTGCAACAAAAAATGAAAAGGATTATAAAAATATCAGTGTTGATTTTTGTACTCTCATCAACTCTTTTGTCCTGCAATCGTTTTGAAGAGGGTTCGGTGAGTCTGCGTTCGGTAAAAAAACGTCTGAGCCGCACCTGGGTGCTGGAGAGCTACTACGTAGATGGTGTAGATAAGACAGCTACGTGGAATACGCAATATCCGAATTATAAGATTGAGTACCGCGAAAACTTCACCTACGAAGCATTTATCGGAAATGACAGCACCTACTCCTATGGCATTTATAATTTGCAGGACTGGGCTCGCAAAATCGAGCGGCAACCAAACAACAGCCCGGGCACATACAATGTTCACGACATTCTGAAACTCAGCACCGATGAGCTTTGGACAATACTTGGAACCGAGGAATTTCATTTTGTTGCAGAAGAGGAATAGTGGAAAGTTTTAAAGTTCATAAAGGTGACGTAAGAGCGTGCGGCATGCGGCCCATGGCACAATGCACAACGCCTTACGCCTATTGCGCCGAAGGCATCAAAGAAAGCTGCGCAGCACCATCGGATGCGCTGAAGGCGCAATATATGTTAGCCTTGGGCAGAAGGCCCCAGGAACAATGTGTGCGAAGCTCCTTTGAGGTGTTAGGTCACGCGTCAACGTGAAACGTTGCATGCAGAGACGCGCGCCCACCGTAGGGAAAATCAATTGTGTCCGATTTATCACTCATGGCTCATCGCACATCATTGAAGTAGTTTGTATTTCATGTTTATGTTTTTGTATTTTTACGGTATCTTGTGTTCACTCATTTTCACATGAACAAAGTTCCACTTTTTAAATTGGCACATTATCAAATTTTCAAATTAGCACACTTTCAAATTTTCAAATTGATATCATGACAGCACAATTTCAAAAAGACTCCCAATATTTCAAATTCTGCAGCTATAGCATTATAAAATAACAAAATAAATAGGCAATCATGATGAATACTTAAACTAAACAGTTTAATTTCTGCGTTTTGCTGCAAAAAATGTATCGACGACAAAAAGGCTGTATATAAAGCTGAAATAGTTGTATGTTTATACAGGAATAAATACTTATTAAATATTAATAGATAATTATTATCTTTGCAGTCACACAATTTTAACAATCAACTAATTGTTAACAAACTCAACTTAAATGAAACACTTTTTCTTTCTTTCAATGCTGCTGATAAGCCTTGGCGCTTACAGCACAAACATTTCGGTAAGTGGAAATATTTCCACCAACACCACCTGGAGTGCCGATACTGTTTTTGTTACCGGAAACGTTACAGTTGACAGCACGATCGTTCTAACCATCAATCCCGGGGTAATTGTATTATTTCAGGGCAACTATTCCATTACCAGCCGTGGAACAATTGTGGCAGTAGCAAATCCTGCAGCACCAATTGAATTTACAGCCGATTCGACCGGGTTTTCTTCGTTGTCACATACAGGCTGGGCGGGAATCATCTTTGACAATGAAGCTTACCCGATTGGCGGAGACACATCACGGTTTATTAATTGTGCTTTTTCATATGGCAATGCCACTAACGGAGTCGTGTCAGTTCTTCATTTTTCAAAGATTGCGATTGACCAGTGTTTATTTCATCACAATTATTCAGATGATGATGGGGGAGCTATTAATATTTCTGACAGTGCAAATATTATCATCAGCCGATGCCATTTTGAAAACAATATTGCAGAATATGGTGGTGGTGCTATTAATGCAAACTGCTCAGGGTCCGGAGATTATTCAAGACCCATCATTGAATCCTGTCTGTTTAATAACAATATATGTCTGGAAAGTGACTCTTATTATGGTGGAGGAGCTGTGAAACTTTCAGGATACACGCAAGCCATTCTGAGCAACTGCAAAATCGTCAACAACGCTTGTATAAACGGAAGTGGTGGTGGTGGTGTAACGATTTCCGGATATAGTTCTCCAACACTTATCAATAATATTATTTCCGGCAACCATGCCAAATTTAATGGTGGTGGTGTTATGATCCGCTATTACACAAATCCGGTTTTAGTCAACAACACCATTGTGTTCAATTCAACCGACAGCATGGGCGGCGGTATTGGGGTAGGATGTTATACCGACAGTCTGAAAATGATCAATAATATTGTGTACGGTAACACATCAGGTCATGGCAGTCAGATTCTTATCAACAATGATGATTCTTGTAAAAGTTTTGTATTTGTCAACAATCTGATTCAGGGTGGAACTGCTTTCGAACTTGGCGATACTGCCATGTTTATCCCTTTAATGCTCGGAAACTTTGATGCAGATCCAATGATCAGTGATCTCGTAAACTTCACGGCAATGCCTTGCTCACCTATTATTGATGCTGGATTTAGCAGTATCCCTCTTCCCGCAACAGATATTTACCAAAATCCCCGTGTTTTTGGTGCAGACATTGACCTTGGTGCTGTTGAACGTCAGATTCCGGTAGACATTACAGTTAACGACACCTTGAATTTCTGTCTTGGCGATAGCATTCAATATCAGGGCATCTGGTACACTGCCAGCAATACCATCAATGACTCACTTGCAGGTGTGCTTTACTGCGACAGCGTTTTTTCAATGCACATTATTGCTAATGATTGCTCTTCTATAGATGAAAACAGCACCGTAATTTCTGTATATCCTAATCCTTCCAACGGTGAAATGTATTTTGTTTCAAACAATATTTCAGGAAATGAAAGAATTGATTTTTATGACGTAACCAGTCGTATTCTTTTTTCAGTAAATCTTACTTCTGAAAAGCAATATATTCAGCTTCCCGCCGAAATTAAAGGAATTGTTTTCTACAACATCATTAACAGCAACGGACTTGTTTCAACCGGGAAATTGTTGGTTGAATAAAAAACCGTATTGATTAATCAAGAGGAGCATTTGTTTTCATGTGCTCCTTTTTTTTATTCTTTCTCATTAAAACAGGACTAAAAAAATTCTTATTCGACAAACAAATATTCAGGACTTTAAAAAATTCACAACACCGTTTCAACAACAAGCAATTCAAAGAAACTATGTACTGAAGAATTAATAATTTTGCAATAACAATAAAGCATGTCACACGCATTCGATAAAGACGCCCAATATTTCAAATTCTGCAGTTATGGATTTTTGAAGAATCTGCGGTTTTTCGATCCGTTTCTGTTTTTGTTTTTTCTCGATAAAGGATTGTCGTTCTTTGAAATCGGGCTTCTGATCTCGTTTCGCGAAGTGATGGTGTATGTGATGGAAATTCCGGCAGGTATTATTGCCGATGTACTTGGTCGGCGCAAAGTGATGATTTTTGCTTTCATTTCATACATCATATCGTTTTCTGTTTTCTTCTTCGCAAACGCTTTCTGGCTGTTCATGCTGTCGTTTATTTTTTACGGTTTCGGCGATGCGTTCCGTCAGGGAACTCACAAAAGCATGATCATTGATTACCTCCGCCTGAAAGGATGGAAAGATCAGAAAACAGCCTACTACGGACATACGCGCTCATGGTCGCAGATCGGGTCTGCAGTGTCATCGCTGATAGCCGCTGTGATTGTTGTTTTCACCGGCGACTATCAGAGTGTTTTCATTTTCAGCACCATTCCGTATTTTCTGAATCTGATCATGATGACCACTTACCCGAAAGAACTCGATGGAGAAATTGTTCGTCACAAAGGAAGCGATCTGAAAGAAAATTTCAGACAGGTTATACGCGATCTTATAGCAACATTTAAAAATCCGGCTGTATTGAAAACCGTCGGAAACCTCAGCTTTTACACGGGTTTCTATAAAGCAATCAAAGACTATCTGCAACCTTTACTTGAGACCATTGCCGTGTCGATGCCTTTGTTTTTAATGTTGCAGGAAAAACAACGATCGGCCATTCTGATCGGTATCATTTTCTTTTTTATTCATTTGACAACAGCATTTGCATCGCGCAGTGCAGGCCGGTTTGCGAAGATGTTTAAACATGTTGCAGCACCACTCAACATTACATTGCTCTCCGGATTTTTGTTAGGACTTATTGCGGGAATCTGCTATTCATACGACTGGTTTATCGCAGCAGCAGCGCTTTTTGTGATTGTTTATGCTGTTGAAAATTTACGGAAACCAATCGGCATAAGTTATCTGACTGATAAAATTGATCCGACGGTTTTAAGCAGTTCGTTGTCATTTCAGTCGCTTGCTGAAACGTTGATTGCGGCTTGTATTGCGCCTGTCATTGGCTGGATGGCCGATCGTTACAGCATCGGCTGGGGATTGATTGCGGTGTCGGCATTCATGCTGATTCCGGCAGTGCTGGTGAGAATTAAAGTGAAGGCGTAAACCGCCACAGTCACCCGACGATTCCATGTCAGCAAGTCCGCTCTTAATCCTATCTGGCTGACGATAAAATGTCGGGCAGCAATATTTCCTTAATTGCATTCGTTTTAAATTACATGAGATCCTCCAGTCTTCTTTTACTTTTGTTTTGGCTGCCTTTTCAGGGCGTCAGCGCACAGACCGACAGCCTGACGCCGGCCGGACAGATCTCGCTTGGTGTGCGCAGCAGCTGGGGACTGGTGTATGAACACAACTGGAACCGGGCAGCTTTTGGTTCAGGAGGCCAGTTTCGTTTGCGGTTTTCCGAAAAAGTAAATTCAGATTGGTTTATTGATTATCTTCAGGGAGATCTTGGCGATTTCGCAAAAAGAACCGACGTTCATATCGGCTGGAGTGTACTATATTATCCGTTGAACAAAAAAACAACGCTTCAACCCTATCTTCTGGCCGGACATTGTTTTGAATTGCTCCGGATTTCGGAAAACACCAACGATGAAAATTTTGTCATACGCAAAAGCGCATCCGTTCAGGCCGGAGCAGGAGTGCATCTGCATCTGACACCCAAAGCCGATGTTTCATTTGTTGCACAATACATGATTCATTTCGGAACAAACATCGACGTTGCAGATAATCCGGTAACCTTTACAAAGCCCGGCGGCATTGCATTGCAGGATCATATTCTTCTTCATGTTTCACTCAATTATCAAATTGCAGATTTATGGTAGCCCGCGTAATGATCATATTGTATTTTTGCGTTGCTGCATTTCTGCAGGATGTTTCCGCGCAGAATTCCAAAGCCGGATTGATTCGCTTTAATGCCGGTCTGGCGCAGGGTTTCATGCTGCAGCACAATAGCCGGCCCTTGTTTGTCGATGGATTTGGGGAATATTTCGCCAGTGAGAAAATCAGCATCAAAGGCAGTTGCACACAGCTGATGGCCGACAGAGTGGAGGATGAACTCCTGAAAACATATACCGGCATTTCGTTCGGATTGGCCTGGCATGCAGGAAACGACCTGCACGATTTTTCGCTGGCAATGCAGCCGGGAGTGGTTTATCAATGTCCAGGAACATTATATGCGAATTTCACTCCGGAGCCGAAACTGGCGCCATCACTTATGTTTACGGCCACATATTCCTTATTTTTCTCCAATCCGTTTCACTTCTATATTTCCGTTTCCGAAAACAATTCGTTTTACCGCGGAGCACCCTGTGGAAACATCAATACCTCGTGGATCAGCATTACAGGCGGGCTTGGGTGGCACCTACGAACAAGGAATAATGAACATGGAAGGATTAAGTAAGAAGTGAATATTGACTCATGAACACAGAACAAGGAATGATGAAATTTAGATTTACTTCAAATTTCAGTGTTCAGTGTTCGATGTTCAGAGTTCATTAACGCTCAACCACAACCCGCTTCAGCACAAATCCTTCAGCGTTTTCAATTTTCAGATGATATATTCCACCTGAATAGTTTTTCAAATCTATACTGAGTGATTTTTTGCGGCAACATGGTTCTTTAAAAACGATCTGGCCCGCGGCGTTGGTGATTGATATAGAATACATATCACTGATTTCAAAATCCAGAAAAAGAAAATCAGATGCCGGATTTGGATGAACGGAAACAGAAATATTGTTTTGTGCTTCCTGCACCGAATAGGGTGGAAGGCCTGATGTAATGAGTCCGTTGCGTAGGTTGCTTCCTTTATATGTTCCGAAAAGAACGGTGGAATCAGTGCAGGGAACATTCAATGCATATACGTTTACTATTGTTGAATCTGTTGCGGTAAATGTCTGGTCGTAGCTGACCGAAATGAGCTCGAGCATGCCATCGTTGTTTATATCAGCCAGATTGGCGCCGTTCATAAATGAAAAGCCCTGTGGTCTGAGTGGAAATCCTGCGGCTTCGCCACTGCCATCCATTTTAAAAGCGTGAATAAAACCAGATTCGCCATCGCACAGATTGCTGCCCGTGACAATTTCGTATTGCAAGTCGCCATCGACATCGGCAATAGTAATAATCCCTTCATCACCTCCACGCGCCGACATCGGAAAGTTTGAAAGTGCCACGGCGTTTTTGTCGAATCCATACAGAATTGGCAAAACGGTATCATTAACCGGGCGGGTAAAAAACAACCTGTAATTTCCGTTTTGATTCAGGTCGGCCACGGCCGGCGGACAGTATGTCCAGTTTGCGTCGGGCACTGCAACAGGCCAGCCGCTGTGATAGGTGCCATCGTGATTGAGAACATAAAACTCAGGAACATCTCCAATGGTTGAGCCCACAATATTCAGTGTTCCGTCACCATCAAGATCAACCAGCAGAGGCGATTGATATGAAAAGGTTGTGTTGGTGTTCAATACCGGGAATCCGGCTTTCAATGCGCCGTTCAGATCAAAAGCCAATATGTCGTTGTATGAACAGAGAATAATTTCTTTGTTGCCGTCACCGTCGATGTCGCCTGCCGAAGGCGTGACAGATGGTGTTGCATCGATGACTACAGGCCAGTTTGCGTTGAGGGATGTTCCGTCCATGTTTCGGATATGAAGATTTCCCTGCGGGTATACACGTTCGTTATAAATAATCTCCAGCGTATTATCTCCGTTTACATCGGCCATGACAGGGCTACAGAGAATCCAGTGATTGCTGTGATTGATCGGCCAGCCGGGAAGGTCGTTGCCGTTATGGTCGAGAAGATATACTCTTCCGTTGGCGGGCGATCCGCCTGTGGCCTGGGCAATTTCAAATTGCCCGTCGTTGTTCATGTCGCCAACCGTAGGCGGATAGATGGCTGTACCGATGAGTGTTTTTGACCAGAGAATACTTCCGTCATCATTATAGGCGCACAACAGATTATTGGATGCAACCAGAATTTCTTTTCTGCCGTCGGCATCAATGTCTTCGGCAGCGACACAACGCATATTCTTGAAACTTGCATTTGAAGCCATTTTCACAGGCCATCCGGGCAATTGGCTTATGAGTTTTTCCTGCGTGTCTGGTTTAATATCGCCGTTGAGCAGAATGACGTTTACCGAGCCGTCGGTTTCGAGAAAGGCCCTGGTGGTTTGCGCCATAGAGTTGTATGAACAAAAAATCAAACACAATGCGGCCATTATCAAGGAGGTGGAACGTGCGTTCATGGTTTTTATATTTAAAAAATCTTCGGTCGGATTATAAAATCTGACCGAAGATAATAAAAGATTTTTTAGAAAAATGGTTACCTATCCACTACAACCCGTTTCAGCACAAAGCCTTCAACGTTTTCAACTTTCAGCATGTACACGCCGGGTGCAACGGAATTCAGATCAAGATGAACTGTTTTTTGTGCAGCAATTTTTTCTGTCTGAATGATTTGTCCGAGTGCATCGATGAATGAAAGTGTATAATCATCTTCGGCGGGAAATGCGATGTTGAGCTGGCCGGAGGTGGGGTTGGGGAAGATTTCAAATTGATTTTCATCAAAAAGTTGCAGACCATCGCAATTTTCAACTGTAACAAAAGCTACAGCGGTGTTGTCGCAGCCGTTGATGTCGATATAGTCATATTCAATATCCCAATAGCCGATGCCTGCTGTGGCTGGATCGAAGGAATTGCCTGTAATTCCATTTCCCTCAAATGTTCCGCCTGCCGGAATGCCAATCAGCGTTATGGCGGGGTCGGTCAAACAAAGCAAAGTATCGAATCCGCTTATGCTTACAACCGGTCGGTCAAACACAGTAACAATAATTGGAGTCATTGCACTATGACAGATATCGGTTGTTCGGACATAGAATGTGTCTGTTTCGTATAAGAATGGAGTGGTGTAATTGGCACCTGTATGAAGAAGGTTGTTGCCCATTGAATCGCTGTACCACTCAATAGGTCCGGAGGCTGTGGCATAGAGGGTGGTGTTTGATCCGGCACAAGCGGTTTGATACTGAGTTGGTGTGGTGTTAACCGGTGATGCTGGAGGCGTACAGAAATTCAGTCCAACATGCAGAACGGTAGCATCAAAAGTGCTTCCAATTGTAAATGGGCAACCACCGGCTGAGACCAATCTTCTGACATCCGTTAAAATACTTCGGCAAACTTTAAATCCCGATCCTGAATCAATTTCGCATTGGCTAATTTCCAGAATCAGACTTTGAGTGTTATCATATTCATATGGCGTTTGCAGATTGAATTGTATCCATGGCCCCAGATTAGTGTACAGCATTATGGAGTCGGCATCAAATACTGTTGTCATTGAATCCTGATAAAAGCTGCCCGGAGTAAAAGTTGTAATGCCGGCTTGACCCATTTTGATTTCCAGGTCGCTGTAGACAGAATATTTAAGCGTGTCGCCATCGGGCATTCGGAATGAAATTGATGTAATCATTCCGGACGGGGCTGCTGTTGGCTGATTAAATTCGCCGGAAAGATACAACAGTTGAACCTTTTGTCCGGTCTCCCAGCCAAACGGAAACATGTTGCCCTGATCTGTTGACAGATTATTGCTGTATTGCGGGGTTTGACCAACTGCTGCATTGACCAAACAAAATGTCAGAACGCTGCATGTCAGCAGGGAGATACACTTTGCCAGAACCCGTATCCTTGTTTTCATAAATATTTTTTATACAAAGGTAAATATTTATTGAAACAATGGTTGTTTGCCCTGGAAAAACAAAACAACATTGAATTATCAACACTGATCATCGAATGATGAAGTGAAGTTTGAATTGAGAAGAACGCTCCTTGCCTGTCAAGCAAAGTTCACTATTCACCAATCACTGCTCACCGCTGTAGATGAGGCTTCCAATAACCAATAACCGTTAACCACTAACCGTTAACTACTCACCGCTCTAAAACAACCCGCTTCAATATAAATCCTTCAGCGTTTTCAATTTTCAGCATATACACATCGGGCGCAACGGAATTCAGATCAAGCTGTGCAGTTTTTTGTGCAGAGATTTGTACAGTCTGAATAATTTGTCCGAGTGCATTGATGAATGAAAGTGTGTAATCATCTTCTGCGGGGAATTTGATTGAGAGCTGGCCGGAGGTGGGGTTGGGGAAGATGCTGATATTGCCGTTGTTCAATGATTCAATGCCTGCGCAATCGTCAACAACAATATTGACCAGAGCACTGTTTTCGCAACCGTTGGTATCAGAATAAGTGTATTCTACTGGCCATGTGCCGATGCCGGCTGCGGCAGGATCGAATATATTTCCACTCATGCCCTGGCCGCTGAAGGTGCCGCCTGCCGGATTTGCGCTGAGAGATGCTGAGGGATTGTAGATGCAAAACACACTGTCGGCAAGATTAATTTCTACAACAGGCAATGGATGTACAATTAAATTCAGTACATGCACGGAGTCGCATCCATATTGTGTTTGCAAGCTGTCGTAATAAATTCCGGATATGGAATAGTTATTTCCATGCCACGAAAAAACGTCGCCTGAGCAAATTTCAATGTCGTCCGACATTTCATATGCAGGATGAACAAGCAGGTCAAGGACATATACACTGTCGCAACCGGTCTGCGTCTGCAAGGAGTCATAATATGTGCCGGAGGAGTTGTAGTTGTTTCCGCGCCAGAAGTAGGATTCGCCATCGCATATTTCAGCAGGTACTGTGAACTCATATGCCTGTTTAACACTCAGGCTAAGTATATAAACGCTGTCGCATCCATGTACTGACTGTAAACTATCGTAGTAGATGCCTTCCGTATTGAAACTGTTTCCGCGCCAGAGATAATTATCGTTGCTGCAGATTTCGGCGTTTTCGGAGAATTCAAAAGTTGGGTGTACAATGAGGTTCAGCACGTGTATGCTGTCGCATCCATTGATGGTGTTCAGACTATCATAGTAAGTGCCGGTGCTGTAGTATGTGTTTCCATGCCAGAAGTAAATTTCATTATCACACACTTCAGCTTCGTTTATTGTGACATAAGTTGGATGCACAATCAAATTGAGAATGAAAACGCTGTCGCATCCGTTTTGTGTAATCAGACTGTCGTAATAAATTCCCGAGGTGTTAAGTGAAAAACCGCGCCACGAGTAGGTTTCGTTGTCGCATATTTCAGCATATTGTGAGAATTCATAAGTGGGATAAACCTGCAGATTGAGGACATAAATGCTGTCGCATCCGTTTACCGAATTCAGATTATCGTAATATGTGCCTGAATTGAAATATGTGTTTCCTCTCCACTGATAACTTTCGTTGTCACAAATCACTGCGTTCTGCACAAACTCGTACGTTGGATTTACAAGCAGATTCAGCACATAGACACTATCACATCCGTTAATGGTAGTCAGACTGTCATAATACACCCCCGTGTTGTGATAGATATTTCCGCGCCATGTAAAAGTCTCATTGTCACAAATTTCTTTGTGCAGAATAAATTCAAATGTTGGATAAACCAGAAGAGCAAGAACAAGCACACTGTCACATCCATGTATGGTGGTCAGACTGTCGTAGTACACACCGGTATTGGTATAGGTGTTTCCTTGCCAGAAATAACTTTCGTTATCGCAGATGCGAACAACCTGTGGTTGCAAATATGTCTTATGAACCTTGAGATTGAGAATAAAAACACTGTCGCAGCCATGCATTGTGCTCAGGTTGTCGTAGTATGTTCCGGTGTTGTAATAAATATTACCGCGCCAAAGGTAACTGTCATTGTCACAGATTTCGGCATTCTGGACAAATTCGTATGTAGGATGTACAATCAGATTCAAAACGAAAACGCTGTCGCAGCCAAACACTGTGTTGAGGCTGTCGAAGTATGTTCCTGCGTTATGGTATATATTGCCGCGCCAATTGTAAGATTCATTATCGCAAATTTCAGCAGTCTGCTGAATTTCAAAAGTTGGATGAAGAATCAGGTGAAGGATGAAAACGCTGTCGCATCCATACACCGTATTGAGAGTGTCGTAGTATGTTCCTGCGTTTTGGAATGTGTTACCGCGCCATGAATAATTTTCATTATCGCATATTTCAGCATTGTGAACAATTTCGTAAGTTGGATGCACAATCAGATTCAGAATATAAACACTGTCGCAGCCAAACACGGTATTAAGACTGTCGTAATATGTTCCTGCGTTGTAATATGTATTGCCGCGCCATGTGTAGCTTTGATTGTCACAGATTTCGGCATTGTGGACAAATTCATAAGTGGGATGTTCTATCAGATGAAGTATGTATATACTATCACATCCAAATATCGTGTTTAAACTGTCGTAATAGGTGCCTGCGTTAAAGTACGTGTTGCCGCGCCATGTGAAACTTTCATTATCGCATATTTCTGCATAATCATCAAAAGTAAATGTCGGATGAATAATGAGATGAAGTATGTATACACTATCGCATCCGTATTGGGTTGTCAGACTATCATAATATGTTCCGGCAATGTTATAGGTGTGTCCTCTCCAGAAATAACTTTCATTGTCACAAATTTCCTGGTTTTCGGTAAATTCGTAATGAGGTCTGACGCGGAGAATTGCATTATTTGAAATAATAACCGAGTCAGGACAAGTTGATGTAACGAGACAGCGAAACAAATAATTATTCATTTCTGCTGGAACATTGTTCAGATTAAGAGAATCGGACTGCGAACCTGAATACATCGCATTGTCAGAAATGTTTGAAAAGCCAGCACCCATATTCACCTGCCACTGGTAGGTGAGCCAGTTTCCCGTTGGAAAACATTTGAAAAAAGTGTTTTCGTTGAGACAAACCGAGGCATCGCTGACAGGAGTAACAAACATCGGGGCGTTGCAAACTTCAACAAGTTTGGTGTAATATGGGTTTTTCCCGTTATTTGCATCGAAATCAAATTTTTTCAAAAGTAATCCGGTAGCCGGATCGAACTCAAACAATACACCGAGATTATTGGTTCCGCCGGTATTTGTTACCCCATAAAATTTGCCCCCTGAAGATTCCATCAGTGTTCCTTGAGGATTGCTTCCGTTGGCCACACCGGTAAATTCAATTTTTTTTGTAAAAACAGAACTGACAGGATCAAATTCAAAGAGCACGCCCATGTTCGCGATGCCACCTTTTGAAGTAAGGCCGTACAGTTTCCCGTTTGAAGCAAGAATCATCGATCCGTATGGATTGGCCCCATTGGCGGTTCCTGCAAAATCCACCTTGCGGGTATAGGTGTCGGAGGCAATGTCGTATTCAAACAGAACGCCCATATCATTCAATCCTCCGCTGTAGGTCATGGCGTATAATTTGCCGTTGCCTGCCATAACAAAATCGCCATAAGGATTGGATCCTGTTGCAGTGCCGTCGAATTGCATTTTTAAAGTAAAGACATTGCTGATGTAATTGTAGCTGAATATTGTTCCGAGGTTATTGCTTCCGCCAAAGGATGTCATTCCGTACACATTGCCGGCGCTGGTCTCCACAACAGAACCATAGGGATAACTTCCGGTTGTTGCGCTGTCGAGATTTCTTATGATTGTATTAATTCCCGTTGTTGGGTCAAATTCAAACATGGTTCCTTTGTCGTATAATCCACCACTATAGGTCATGCCGTACATTTTACCGTTAACAGCTTCAGATAATTTTCCAACAGGGAAACCTCCGTTTGTGACATTGTTGTAATCAAGCAGTTTTGTAAATACATTTCCTGCCGGATTGATCCTGAACAATACACCGAAATCGTTTTGTCCGCCATAGGTTGTGTTTGCATACAGCATTTTGTCTTTGGTGTAAATGAGCGATCCATAAGGATAACCTCCATTCATGGTAACAGCAAAATCGACTTTTTTTGCATATGAATTTGTTATGCAGTCAAATTCAAAAATCACCCCGTTGTTACTTTGACCACCAGAATTTGTTACTCCATAAATTTTTCCATTGGAGGCAAATGTCAATGTTCCAAAAGGAGTGCTGCCCGTTGAAAGTCCGTCAAAATCGAGTTTGCGTGTCAGGATGCCGGATGTCGGATCAAAATCAAAGAGAACACCTTTGTTATTGGCTCCACCACCCGAAGTCATTCCGGTCAGTACACCGCAGGCGTTAATCAGTGTTCCATATGGCGATCTGCCGGTAAGAGGGCCGTCAAAATCAATTTTTTTGTCAACACTGCGGTAATAGGGTTGTATTCAAACAAAACGCCCAGACTATTGGTTCCTCCCTGTGATGTCATGCCATAGAGCATTCCATTGGAAAATTCAGCCAACGAACCATAAGGTCCGCGCCCGATTGCAATCCCGTTAAAATCGATTTTTTTGGTAAGAATTCCGGTGCTGATATCATATTCGAACAAAACACCCATATTGGATGTTCCACCGCTGAAAGTCATTCCATACAGTTTTCCAACAGAGGCCTGCATTAATGTTCCATATGGATTTCTTCCGGAATTTGTACCATCAAAATCCCACTTTTTTGTCAAGATGCCGTTTGTGGGATTAAATTCAAATAGTACGCCCATGTTGTTTACTCCACCTCCCGAGGTTAGACCATACAGCAAGCCGTTCGAAGCCATTATCAAGGAGCCGAAAGGATTTCGACCGGTCGTTGCTGAGAGGAAATCAATTTTTTTTGTAAAAACCTCTGTGGAAGGATCGTATTCGAAAAGAACACCGACGTTGTTTGCTCCTCCGCTCTGGGTCATGCCGTACAATTTGCCGTTCGAAGCAAGCGTTAGAGAACCATATGGGTTTTTCCCATCTGTGGTGCCGTTGAAAATTACTTTTGGCGTATAAGTTCCGGTACCGGCGTCGAATTCAAATAATACACCGCCATCATAAGGTCCGCCGCCAAATGTCAGCCCGTACAACTTGCCTCCTGAGGCCTCACAGAGCTGGCTGTACAGCGGATTTCTTCCGGGTTGGCTGATGAAATTGTGGGCGATTTCAAGTGAGTCGCCGTATCCGTTTGTTTTAAAAACAACGCCACCGCCATTGCCGCCTGCATAGGTCATACCCCAGAATGCACTCTGGTGCTGGGCGAAGTTAAAATGAACAATAAGGAAAAAAGCCAATGCAAAATATAATTTATTCATAGGCCTGAATTTTGTGAAAACAGTGAGCTTTTAAAAAGCTGCTAATTTTCAAATATAATAATTGAATAAGGGAAATGCAAATATTGAAGCTCTTTGATATGAATCAGAAATGTGTTTTGTCAAATAGCTGTTTGGTATATCTGAAGCAATTAATTGTTTACACAAAACTATTAAGAAGTGTGTCTAAATTCCTGCATCGTTTATTTCATATTCGTACTTTGGAATGTTGTTTTGGCTTCGGATTATTATTTGAATCACCCTTTTATAGTATTTTCTGAAAATTATCACCACTTTTTCTCAACCCGCTTCAGCACAAATCCTTCAGCGTTTTCAATGTTCAGTAAGTACACGCCGGACGTAAAAAATTTGGAAATAATAAGAAATCCTTATAGCTGAATTTTACAGTAAACTACATATATAATAATGTAATGTGGAAATATGGTTTGTTTGGCTTCAAAAATGCTTTGTTAATGGTATTTTCGATCTGCTGTTAAACTTTCATCCAAAAGCTGCACATTGCTTTTTCCTGACTTTTTTCACATTCGACTAAATGAATTGTTGCTAATGCTGCTTCGGTATTGCGTTTTGCGATGCATTCACGAAAAACGACTATCGACAAAACGCGATATAAAACGCATGAAAAAACATATACACGTGATATATAACATGTATTGGTGATATACCAACCCTTGCGGTTGTAAATTGCCTGTCGTAAATTAGATATTGTTCATCTTGCAAAAACAGTATTTAAGGGTATAATTGGTTTTTTTAGTTGAAGTGTCATTTAAACAGTTGAAAATGAGGCATCGTGTATTTAATAGAAGCAACAAATTTGAACGAAACGGATATACATCAGCTGTATCCGGATCTTTATATATCACACATCCGTTGATGACGCGGACGTGCGTTTTTTTTCGGAACATGACAGGGGTGTATTATTATTTGTGCAACGAGTCCGTTCAGCATGCAGAAAAACAGAAACGATTGAAAAAACTTAAAAAATAAAGCCATGAAAAACTTCCACCACCAATTGTACGGGAAAATGCAAATCAGGGGAGACTGATTGCAGAAATGTAAAGTCACTGAATTAAAAACCTAAAAAGCACTAATCATGAAAACACAAATAAAAATATTGACAACATTTCTGACAGCCCTGGCATTTCTGCTTCTGCAAAGCTGGGCCACGGCACAGGATACAGAAATGCTTAGCATACACAAAACCAGCCCGGTTACAGCCAATCCGGGAGAAATCATTACTTATATAATTGAATACTCCAACGTAGGAACTGTGGAGGCAAGCAATGTGGTAATCAAGGATTATCTCCCGGCAGCAAACATGTATACCTATGTCGGATCAAGCCCCGCCGGAACGCTGGTGGGAAATGTTCTTACATGGGACAAAACCAATATTCCCGAACTGGAATCTTTGGGTACCGGCATCCGCCAGATTACTGTGCAGATCCGCGCCGGTATTCCCGGCGATGGTATAACCGGATCAGCAACCGGCTATTACATGCCAGCCGACAGTAACAACATCTTCAACTACACATCCATTCAGAGTGATGCAACAACCCCGCCTATTATGGGTGATACGACAAACACCTTTGTCCATCAGTACTGCGGGGTACAGGTGTACGATGCCAGCGGGGTTATTAAATCAGCTACGAATACAGTGTTGTACTACCTGATGCAGGTTAATAATGATGGTAACATCTATGACAGATTCGATTTGTCAGTTTACAACCACTCCTGTAACGGACATGATTATGATCCGTTGAACTCACGAATACTGGATATGAGTGGAAATGTAATTACCCAGACGCCATGGATTGGCCCAAACAACACCTATCAGTTTCTTCTCGAACTGACTGCTCCGACCGGGTCCAATCCTTTTCATTTTTCATGTCACGATTTAACTGCCGCGTCTGTTCATTGTCCGGGAATTTCAGATGTGGGCTCTTCAGAAACTGAGATTCTTGGCTCGCCGAAATATCCTCTGATCAATATTTCAAAGATTGATTCAAAAGACCCTGTGGAAAGAGGAGAAGAATTTACCTATACCATTTTTGTATTCAATTCCAATGACAAATATCCGGCAGAGAATTTCAAACTGTACGAAACCTACGATCCCAATATTGAATTTGTCAGTGCAGTACCTGCTCCCGATGCAGGCACCAATAATGTCTGGTCGTTTGGTACATTGGGTTATGGTCTTGATAGTGCAGAAACCATTGTGGTAACTGTACGTGTGATTGACAGTCCAATCTGCTCCGGAACAATCACCAACCACGTTGAGTGTTCCTATCTGAATCAGAGCCGCTATCCGACAGCAACCGCAGTCACAACCATTCTCGGTCATCCCGACCTGTCGGTTTCAAAATCACTGGTCACTGTACCAACTCCGGCTGTGATTGGCGGTGACGTTTACTACACTTTGAAATATAAAAACGTTGGAAACTGTGTTGCCGACAATGTTGTAGTGAAGGATTTCTTTGACAATGCTCACCTGAACCCGGTATCACTCAACGGTGGTGTTGTAACGGGAGGAATGATACAATGGAATCTGAACACTCTGAATCCCGGCGACAGCGGCCAAATCGTTTATTCAATGATGGTCGACCCTTCAGCATCATTCAATCCGGGTGTTACACTGGTCAGAAACTATGCAAGCATAATAACTCCTGTACCGGAAAACGAATATAACAACAACAATGCAATGGCGGTTTTTTCAATCACATTGCTGCCCGACCTGCAGATTTCAAAGTCGGAGCCCGATACGCTCTTTGCAGGAGAATCATACACATATTCAGTCACTGTGGGCAATTACGGAGATCATACTGCATCAAATGTAATTATGGAAGACCTATTGCCGTCGTCACTGCAATTTGTATCGGCTTCAAATGGCGGCACTTTTGCTTTCGGAACCGTTTCATGGCCTATTATTCCATCAATCGGCGTTAATGAGTCGGTCACCTATACGGTAACAGTAATTCCTTTGTGTTCGGGAATTCCTTCAGTGACAAATGTTGCAAAAACATCAAGCTTTACACTCGAAATCACAACAGAGAACAACGTGTTTTCGGCCACATCTGTTGTTGCTGACAGAACACTACCTGAAATTGTCTGCGTACCCAATCAGGAAGTAATCACCAACAACGCCTGTACCTTTGTTGTTCCAAATGCTGACTGGGACGCAGTTGCAAGCGATAACTGCGGTGTCGAATCTTTGGGTTACAGCATCAGTGGTGCAACAACCGGCAGCGGATCTTCGCTGGTTGGTGTTGCCTTCAATACTGGCGTGAGTACCGTTACATGGACCGTCACTGACAAAAGCGGAAATATAAGCACTTGCTCTTTTACTGTGGAGGTAAGCGATGTTGAACTTCCTGTTTTTGTTAGTTGTCCCGATGGCAGTGAGTTCATTCTAAGCACTGATTCCGGATATAATACATATACTCATTCAGGCATTGCCTGGGATGCATCGGCTTCGGATAATTGCGGAATCGATTCACTGTATTATGTACTGAGCGGTGCCACCACCGGAAGCGGATCAAGCCTTGATGGCGTTGCTTTCAATATGGGCGAAACCGATGTGGTATGGAATGCTGTCGATTTAAGCGGAAACGAAATTCAATGCTCATTTACAGTGATTGTAAATGACAATGAAAATCCGGAATTCAGCTTCTGTCTGTCCGGCAACAATCAGTCTGTCAATACGGATTTGGGAGCCAACACTTATACACAGCCCGATGACAGTTGGGATGCAATTGCTTCGGACAACAATGGCATTGCCAGCCTGACCTATGTGCTCAGCGGCGCTACAACTGGCAGCGGCGAAAGTCTTGCCGGTGTGGTTTTCAATCTCGGCACAACGACCGTTACATTCACCGCAGTCGATAGCAGCGGAAACGAGGTGCAGTGCATCTTTGACATAATCGTATCTGACAATCAGAATCCGGAATTCAGTTTCTGTCTGACCGGAAACAATCCGTCAGTCAATACGGATCTGGGCGCCAGCACTTATACACAGCCCGATAACAGTTGGGATGCAATCGCTTCGGACAATGATGGCATTGCAAGTCTGACTTATGTTTTAAGCGGTGCAACCAGCGGCAGCGGAACTTCGCTGGCCGGCGTAGCATTCAATATCGGCACAACCACGGTTACATTTACCGCCGTTGATAGCAGCGCAAATGAGGTTCAGTGCATCTTTGATGTGATTGTCACTGATAATCAGAATCCGGAATTCAGCTTCTGCCTGACCGGAAACGATCAGTCAGTCAATACGGATTTGGGAGCCAACACTTATACACAACCAGATGCCAGCTGGGATGCCCTTGCAAATGACAACGACGGAATCGCCAGTCTGACCTACGTGCTCAGTGGTGCAACCACAGGTAGCGGAACAACGCTCGAAGGCGTTGCCTTCAATATTGGTATAACAACCGTGACATTCACTGCTGTTGACAACAGCGGAAATGAGGAAGAGTGCATCTTTGATGTGATTGTTAGCGATAACCAGAATCCTGAATTCAGCTTCTGTCTCAGCGGCAACGATCAGTCAGTCAATACGGATTTGGGCGCCAATACTTACACGCAGCCCGATGACAGCTGGGACGCCATTGCTGATGACAACGATGGCATTGCAAGCCTGACCTACGTACTCAGCGGTGCAACCAGCGGCAGCGGCGAAAGTCTGGCTGGTGTGGCCTTTAATCTCGGCACTACGACAGTTACATTCACTGCAGTTGATAATTCTGGAAACGAGATGCAATGCATCTTTGACGTAATCGTTTCTGATAATCAGAATCCTGAATTCAGTTTCTGTCTCACCGGCAGCAATCAGTCGGTCAACACCGATCCCGGCTTCAATACTTACACACATCCGGATAACAGCTGGGATGCCATTGCGGATGATAACGACGGAATCGCCAGTCTGACCTATGTGCTCAGTGGTGCAACAACTGGTAGTGGTATTTCACTTTCCGGTGTTGTATTCAATATCGGAACAACCACGGTTACATTCACTGCCGTTGACAATACGGGAAATGAGTCTTATTGCGTCTTTGACGTAATTGTGACTGACAACCAGAATCCCGAATTCAGTTTCTGTCTGGCAGGAAGTGACCAGACTGTGAGCACAGATCCGGGCGCAGACACTTATATACATCCTGATAACAGCTGGGACGCCATCGCAGACGACAATGACGGAATCGCCAGTCTGACCTATGTTTTATCAGGGGCAACAACAGGTTCCGGGACCTCACTCGAAGGTGTTGTATTCCATCTTGGAACCACCTATGTTGTGTGGACAGCAACAGATTTGTCAGGCAACATCAATCTTTGCGAATTTGAAGTACTTGTTGTTGACAATGAGGCACCGGTCATTACCTGTCCGCCGGCACAGAATTATTGTTCGGTTGATGCTATTGATATTGGAAATGCAACAGCAACAGATAATGTGTACGTGATCAATGTTTCGAACAACGCTCCATCCGTATTTCCGATAGGAACAACGGTTGTTACCTGGACTGCAACAGATGCACAGGGCAATTCAAGCACTTGCGAACAGATTATCGTTGTTACACAGATTTCGTCGGTGTATGCAGGAGGCGATGTGGAATTCTGTCAGGGAACTCCCATGTATAAGATTGAAGATGCAACGGCATCGGATTACGCAAGTCTGCATTGGTCCGTATTACAGGGAGAAGGATATTTTGATGATGCATCCCTGATCAATGCAACGTATTTCCCGCCAGCCGGTGAATCGGGTGAAGTTGTTCTGAAACTTACCGCCTATTCAAACGGAACATGTCCAAATACATCGGATATGATTAAACTGGAAATCGATGTCAAACCGGTACTTACTGCTGATAAGCCTGAGGCTATCTGCAGCGGTGATGAAACAGGATTGATGGTTTCCGGCGCCGACGCATATCAATGGAGTCCTGGCGGAATGACCGGCTCTTATGTTCTGGTCTCGCCCAATGAAACAACTGAATACACTGTTGTTGGAATCAGCAAGGCAGGATGTCTCGACACCATTCAGATTACCCAGGTTGTGAAGCCATCACCGTTTGTCGAACTTGCAGCATCGGCCACTGATGTATATTACGGCGATGAAGTATTTCTGCAGGCATCAGGAGCTGACTACTACTCATGGAATCTCGACAATCTGTTTGGCGATCACGGATCAATAATCGTTACTGAAAATACGATAGTTGAAGTCACAGGTGAAGCCGGCAATGGCTGTCATGGCAGCGATACAGTCGAAATCCGCATACTTGGTTATCATGCGCTGAAAATCCCCGAAGGATATTCACCCAATGCAGATGGAATCCACGACAGATTTGATATCATCGGCATCGAGGCCTTCCCGTCCAACTGGTTGAAAGTGTACAATCGCTGGGGCAGTCTTGTATTCGAATCAAGCGGATACCACAACGAATGGGACGGTTTTTCGAACAGCAAACTGCTGAAGGGATCTGTCAAGCTACCTGAAGGAACATACTACTACATACTGGACCTTGGCGATGGAACAGAATTGTTATGCGGCTCAGTGTATATCTCCAGATAAATCGCAGAAGAAGTTTCATTATTTAAAAACTACAACAATGAAAACAATAATAAAAACAATCGGATTTGTCTGCGCAGCTGCTTTCATATTCAATGCAGACATCGCCTCAGGGCAACAGGAAGGGCTTTATACACAGTATATGTTCAATACACTGGTGTTTAATCCCGCATACGCGGGCTCTCAGGATGCATTCGTTGCATCGCTGCATGCACGCACACAATGGACCGGCTTTAAAGATGCACCGGAGACACAGACATTACTCATTCACTCACCATTGAAAGTTGA
>CAZJOL010000015.1:0-22160 GCA_964547605.1 uncultured Bacteroidaceae bacterium
ACAATCAGCTTATCCGTATTGTTGAAGGAGGCGAGATGCGCGGTGTGAATATGGGCACCGTGGTTATTGATCCTATTTCATATAATCCGGTCAGCAACAAAATTGAAATCAAATACAATATCCGCTTCACGGTTAATTTTGACCCTTCCGGATACGCACAATACAACCAGCGCAAAGCCAATTTCTTCAGTCCAGCACACGATGGTTTTTATAAAGAACTTGCCAACTATATCGAACCGGCAACAAAAGACGTCATCACCACCTATCCGATAAAATTTGTTATTGTTGCCGATCGCATGTTCGAAACTGCGCTGCAACCTTTCATTCAGTGGAAAACAGAAAAAGGATTCACTGTAATTGAAGCATACACTGATCAAACAGCAGTCGGGACCACAACCACTTCAATCAAATCGTATCTGCAAGGATTATACAATGCAGGGACTCCAACAGATCCGGCGCCCACATATGTGTTGTTTGTCGGTGATGTCGCACAGATTCCGGCTTTCAATGGAGCTTCGTTTGGCACTCACGTTACAGACTTGTATTATGCCTGTTATGGTGGAACATCGGATAATATTCCGGACATTTACTACGGGCGTTTTTCGGCACAGACAGTGGCACAGCTGACTCCGCAGATTAACAAAACCCTGATGTATGAAAAGTTCACGATGCCCTCAGCCGAATACATGGATACGGTGCTGATGATTGCCGGCGTTGATGCTACATATGCACCTACATACGGTAACGGGCAAATCAGTTATGGGACGAACAATTATTTCAACGCAGCTCACGGCTTTTATTCCCACACTTATCTGTATCCCGCCAGCGATGGAACATCGGTTCCCTCTGAAATAATAACCATTATCGGCGACGGTGTCGGTTATGCAAACTATACCGCACATTGCGGCTCCTCAGGCTGGGGCGACCCGTCGTTTACCACAACCGGCATTGCCAGTCTGAACAATGCCAATAAATACGGGCTCATTGTTGGCAACTGCTGCCAGAGTGTCAAATTCGAAGAAAACAACTGCTTCGGCGAAGCCATTCTGAGGGCTGCAAACGAAGGGGCAGTTGGTTATATCGGAGCATCCGATTACAGCTACTGGGATGGTGACTACTGGTGGGGCATCGGAAACACTTCAAGCATTACCGCAAACCCAACCTATGCCGGATCAGGGCTTGGCGCTTATGACAAAGCATTCCATGATCACGGCGAGGCTACCACCGACTGGTTTATATCCAACGGACAAATGGTTGTCGGCGGTAACATTGCTGTTCAGGCCTCGACTTATGACGCGTCGTACAAAAAATATTACTGGGAAGAATACCACCTGATGGGAGATCCGTCTGTGATGAACTATTTTTCCAAACCCGATCCGCTGACCATTTCCTACGATAACACAGGCGAAGTTGGCCAGACTTCTCTTCTTGTAAACACTGAACAATACACCTATGTAGCCATCTCACTCAACGGAGTTTTGCTTGATGCACAATATACAGGCACCAACTCATCGGTAACCCTGACTTTCCCTGCATTTACATCGGTTGATACCGCGCTTGTGGTGGCAACAAAACAAAACAAAATCCCGCACATCGAAAATCTGCCCATCGAAAACATTTCAGTTGCACTCGATGCTCAGGTGATGTCAGTATTGAAACCTGCAGGAACCTATGCATGTACCAATATTTCGGAAACACCTCAGGTTGTGGTTAAAAACCGTGGCATCAACAACCTTACAGCTGTTACCATCAAGTACAAACTGAATTCGGGCACATTGCAGACTGCCAGCTGGACGGGAAACCTGGCCACCAACGAGAGCGATACCATGGACCTGACAGCCATTACCATTCCTGCCGGAACCAGTACTTTCCTTGCTTACACCATCAATCCCAATGGGGGAACCGATCTCAATATGGCCAATGACTCGTCAATAATTACATTCACCGCCAGCAATCTGCCCATAGTTGCAAACTTCACCTCCTCAGCAACCACTTTTTGTTCAGCCCCGGGAAGCATAACACTCGACAACACCAGCACCAATGCCTCAACGTATCTCTGGAACTTTGGCGATGGGACTACATCAACATTGGCTGAACCATCTCATACCTTCACCACCAACGGACTCTATACCGTTTCGCTTACCGCCGATGGTGGCGTTTGCGGCTCAGACAGCTACAACATAACAATCATGGTCGGCTCTCAACCTCCGGTCATCAATGATACAGCGGCCTGCGGTGCGCAGTCATTCGTGCTGAATGCCAGCGGAAGCAATATTTACTGGTACAGTGATGCTGCCGGCACAACGTTGATCGGAACTGGTAACACTTACACTACACCGGTAGTAACAAATTCAGCAACCTATTACCTCCAATCAGTCGTAAACAGTAATGCTTCGGTCGGAATGCCCGACGACAGTGGTACAGGAAGCTATACAAGCGGGGCGGACAATTACCTGATTTTTGATGCACTGGATAATTTCACTCTTGTTTCTATTGATGTTTATGCCCAGGCTGCCGGAAATCGCAACTTTGAACTTCGCAGCAGCACCGGTGCACAGCTTGCCACATATACATACAATTGTGCAGCTGGGTTTAACACAGTGCCTGTCAATTTCAGCGTTCCTGCCGGAACAAACCTGCAGCTGGGACTTGTTACAGCAACCACAGCCAATTTATGGAGACATTCCGCCGGTGTATCCTATCCTTACACCGTTCCGGGAGTTGTTTCCATCACCAACAGCTCTTATGGATCAGATCGCTACTACTATTTCTACAACTGGCAGATTCAGCAGGATTGCTCCAGCCCGGTTGAATCAGTCACCTGCAGCATTCTTCCGTTACCGGTAGCAAATTTCAGCACTTCCTCAGCAACCACCTGCGCCAACACAACCGTTACCCTCACCGATGCCACAGCCGGTTCTCCAAATGCATGGGCGTGGTCAATCACCCCGACAACATACAGTTTTGTTGGAGGAACCAGCGCTGCCAGCCAGAATCCACAGATTCAGTTCACCGCATCAGGCACCTATAATATACAGCTCACAGCTACCAGCAGTTGTGGCTCAGATGTAGAATCCAAAACAAACTTTATTACCGTAACAACTCCTCCGGCCCAACCCAGCGCCATATCCGGAAATTCAACACCCTGTGCAAATGCTACCGGTATTACCTACAGTGTGACTAATGTTGGCGGTGTAACCTATAACTGGAACGTTCCTTCCGGATGGACAATCACATCAGGCGCCGGTACAAATTCAATCACCGTAACCGCCGGAAGTACAGCGGGAACAATTACAGTTACTCCCAACAATGGTTGCGATGGTACCCCGCAGACATTGGCTGTTTCACTGAACACTGCTCCAGATCAACCGTCTGTTATTGCCGGTCAGATTGGCCCCTGCCAGTCAGGATCTGAAATTTATTCGGTTACTTCTGTTCCCGGAGTTACGTACACATGGAGTGTTCCGGCAGACTGGACAATCAATTCAGGTCAGAACACCAATTCAATTACCACCTCCGTTGGTTCACAGAGCGGAACCGTCATGGTAACCCCGTCGAACATATGCGGAAACGGAGCAGCTCAGGTTCTGACAGTAACATCGTCGCTCATGCCAACCCAACCGTCGGCAATCACCGGAGACAACACCCCATGCCAGATTTCACAAACCTACACCGTTTCCAATGTAAACGGAATCACCCATAACTGGACATTCCCGACCGGATGGACAGTTGTTTCGGGACAAGGCACCAACAGCATAACAGTAATTCCATCGGCTTCAGCCGGCAATATTATGGTAACCCCTTCAAACGGTTGCGGCACCGGGACAGCGCAGACACTGAGCGCCATTCCAGAAACAATGGCTGCACAACCCACAGCTATTGCAGGAACCACAGCACCCTGTGCATACACAACACAGACCTATTCGGTAACCAATGTTTCCGGCATTACCTACACATGGACATTGCCATCGGGTTGGACAATCAGTTCGGGTCAGGGCTCCAACAGCATAATCGTAACTGCGGGAAATACCAGTGGAACAATAACCGTCACTCCTTCCACCGCTTGTGGAAACGGAACACCACAGACACTCACAGTGAATGCCGCCGCATATCCGATGGTTGATCTTGGTGCTGACACTGCCATTTGCGAAGACCAGGTGCTGATTCTCGATGCAGCT
Source organism: uncultured Bacteroidaceae bacterium (assembly GCA_964547605.1). Classification (GTDB taxonomy): domain Bacteria; phylum Bacteroidota; class Bacteroidia; order Bacteroidales; family DTU049; genus GWF2-43-63. The sequence goes on from CAZJOL010000015.1 coordinate 4,179, forward strand.
AACCCGGGCTCCAATTATCTCTGGTCAAATGCCTCCACATCGCAGACGATTACTATTGATGCATCATTGCTCACGCCCGGTTCCGGCTACACTTATCAGGTAACCGTAACCAATACCAGTGGTTGCTCGACTACTGACGCAATTGCAGTTGAAATCCTGACTTGCTCAGGCGTTACAGAAGCAAATGAGGTAGTAGCCGGAATATTCCCCAATCCTGCTCAGAACAACATTACCGTAACCTGCGCCGACCGTATTCAGCGTGTTGAAATTCTTGACACCAAAGGTGCGCTTGTTTTCAGCGAAAACTTCAGCGACAATGTTCTGAACATAAGTGTTGCCAAGCTTTCCGAAGGATTGTACTACATACGCGTAACAACAGAAAACGGAACGGATATTCTGCCGCTTGCCATTGACAAATAAAACACCTTAATAATTTCGAAAAAGCCCTGAGCATTTCAGGGCTTTTTTTATGATTTTTCAGGTATGATTTGTGATAACCCGAATGCGCAAAAAATAGTAACTTTGCAAAAAATAAAAAAGATGCGTTTGCTGGTTTTTCTTCTGGTCTCATTTATCACCTTTTCTTTTGCCCATGCGCAGGGAAGAGTGACCATCCTCGGAGACAAAGGCGTGGAGTCGCTTGTGGCAAAGCATATTGCGTTCAACGAAAATGTCAAGGGTTTTCCGGGTTACAGAATTCAGATTTATTTTGAATCAGGAAACTACTCGAAAAACAAGGCCTTTGGGGAAAAAGGGAAATTCATGGCACGCTTTCCTGAAATTTCGGCTTATGTGGTTTTTCAGGAGCCCTACTATAAAGTCAGAGTCGGCAATTTCAGAAATAAACTCGAGGCTGAGGCATTCAAGCAACGCATAAAAGAACAGTGGCCCGAAGCATATATAATCAAAGACGACATTGAACTTCCGGGGATTTTTCCTCCAAAAGAAATTGATTAAGACAGTCACGTCTTAACACGAAGTTGTTGCTGCACACACATTGCTCATGAATTTGCCGGAACTCGACATTAAGGATTACAACTACTATTTGCCTGAAGAAAATATCGCTCAGTTTCCGCCCGAAAAACGCGGAGGCTCGAAAATTCTGCTTGCTCACCAAAAACCGTTTTCCATAGCCGGCTTCGACGAACTGAAGCATTTTATACCAGACAACGCTCTGCTTATTTTCAATGAAACAAAAGTAATTCCGGCAAGGCTTGTTTTCAGCAAATCAACAGGTGCACGCATTGAAATTTTCCTGCTGCACCCGGAAGGAAATGTTGATTATCAGCTGGCGCTCGCATCAAGACAGGCCTGCAGCTGGAATGTGCTAGTCGGCAATGCCGCCAAATGGAAATCCGGCGAACTATCCATTGAATTTCAGAAGTCGGATGAAACAACGATAACACTGACTGCAGAGAGAATTGCAGCCGACACCGTTGTGTTCCGCTGGAACAGTGATGTGTTGTTTTCCGAAGTTCTGGCGCTGCTTGCACGGGTACCGCTTCCACCTTACATTCACAGAGACACGGTGGATGAAGACCGTGATCGCTACCAGACCGTGTTTGCACGTAACGAAGGCTCTGTAGCTGCACCGACCGCAGGACTTCACTTTACAGAAACCCAGCTGCTGGAGCTCAGCCTGAGCGGCATCACGCAAGTAGCTCTGACACTACATGTCGGGCTTGGTACTTTCAGACCTGTAAAAGGAAATATTGCAGATCACGAGATGCACACAGAGCCATTTTTTGTTTCCGCGCAGCAATTGAAAACACTTGCCGAAAACGCTGACAGGCCCTGGGTTGTGGTTGGTACAACAACACTACGGGCACTTGAAAGTCTGTATGTTTTTGCAGAAAAAATCCGGTCGGGTAAAAGCGCTGCCAATGCAGAATTCAGCATAAATCAATGGGATAAATATCAAAGTGAAAACAATATTTCCCGCAAAGACGCATTCGACGCGCTGATGCAAATAGCAGAAAAAAAAGGAACCGGCTTATTTGGGCAAACTTCATTGTTCATTACCAAAGGCAAACCGGTGAAAACAGCTGATTATCTGATCACCAATTTTCATCAGCCACAAAGCACACTCCTCATGCTTGTCGATGCATTTGCATCCGAAAACTGGCAGAATGCCTATGAGTTTGCAAAGTCAAACAACATGCGTTTTCTGAGCTATGGCGACGCATGCCTTTTTAAAAACAGAATTCTGTAAATCAGTCTGTTAAAAATTTATCTCCATTAATTCAGTTTTGATTACTTTTGTTCCTTTAATTAAAAAGACAAAAGATGGACTTGTCCACACTCAAGCTGGAAAATCTCAAACGGCTGATGCCCACCGATTTCACACCCGGACAGCAGGCTGAAGCTCAAACAATATTTCTGAAAAAACTATCCAAACTCGCCCACCGTCAATACGGAGGAAAAATTCAGACTGTTCCCAAAGCTCCTGTTCCCGGTTTCAACTGGTTCAATGTGTGGTACACTCCCGGCGTTTCGTCGGTTTCAACAGGAATCCGCGATAACAACGATTTGTCATTTGAACTTTCGAACCGTGGGAACCTAGTGGCTGTAATCAGCGACAGCACACGCGTTCTGGGTGATGGAGATGTGACTCCCTCCGGTGGACTTGGTGTTATGGAAGGCAAGGCCTATCTGATGAAATATCTCGGTGGCGTGGATGGCGTGGCTCTTTGCGTTGACAGCAAAGGGAAAGACGGAAAGAATGATCCGGATAAAATCATCGAGTTTGTAAAAATGGTGCAGCACAGCTTTGGCGCTGTGAATCTCGAAGATATCAGCCAACCGAATTGTTTCAAGGTTCTTGACGTGCTCCGTGAGGAATGCGAGATTCCGGTCTGGCACGACGATGCACAGGGCACCGCCAGTGTGACGCTTGCCGGCGTCATCAACGCGCTGAAACTGGCAGAAAAGAAAATGAGTGAAGCCAGATTCGTTCTTTTCGGCGCAGGTGCTTCAAACACCACCATTGCCCGCCTGCTGATTACCGACGGAGCCGATCCGAAAAACATCATCATCTTCGACAGCAAAGGATCTTTAAACAAAAACCGAAAGGATATTGAGGCTGACACGCGTTTTTACCGCAAATGGGAACTGTGCTGCAGCACCAATCCGGATTGCATCGACACCATGGAAAAAGCCATGGCCGGTGCCGATGTGCTGGTTTCGCTTTCAACACCGGGTCCCGACACTGTTAAAAAAGAATGGATACAGCTGATGGCGCCGAAATCCATCGTTTTTGTATGCGCCAATCCGGTTCCCGAAATTTATCCCTATGCAGCCAAAGAAGCCGGCGCTTTTATCGTAGCTACCGGTCGGGGCGATTTTCCGAATCAGGTAAATAATTCCATAGGATTCCCGGGTATTCTTAAAGGAGCTTTGATGGTCAGGGCACGCAAAATCACAGATAACATGGCCATTGCAGCTGCGCATTCGCTGGCCGGCTATGCCGAAAAACGCGGAATCAATCCCGAAAACATTGTCCCAACCATGGACGAAGCCGATGTGTTTCCGTTTGAAGCCGCCGATGTGGCTATGCAGGCCATCAAGGATGGTGTGGCCAGAAAAACACTTTCGCGCGAAGAAGCTTATGAATGGGCAAAAAAAGACATTGAGTATTCAAGAAATCTGGTGAAATCAATGTCCGACGGCGGCTTTCTGCCTGATCCGCCGGCTGAAATAATTGAACAGGCACTGCAATTTGCAATCAACAAGGTCAAAAACACAATATGATTCATTTTCTTCAAGGTAAAGTGGCTGAAATAAATCCGGCATACGTTGTAGTTGAATGCAACGGCGTTGGCTATTTTGCCAGCATTTCGCTCAATACTTATGAAAAAATCCAGGGTCAGGAACAGATTAAGCTTCTGACACATCATATTTTCAGGGAAGACGGACAGTTTCTGTTTGGCTTTCATTCCGAAGAAGAGCGTATGGTTTTCAGACTTCTGCTGGGCGTTTCAGGTGTGGGAGCAAATACTGCCCGGGTTATTCTTTCGGCCATGAATCCGGCAGGAGTGGTCGAAGCTGTCAGCAGCAACAATGTGGCAATTCTTCAGAAAGTGAAAGGAATCGGCCAGAAAACCGCCGAAAGAATCATTGTCGATTTACGTGGAAAAATCGATAAGGGTGTATATATTTCAGAAAATGTTTCCCCCCAGCACAATACAATACGACAAGAAGCGTTATCTGCATTGTCTCAACTTGGCTTTGCCCGGCAGGCTGCCGAAAAAGCGGTTGACCATGCATTGAAGTCCGGCGATCTCACATCCGTTGAGGATGTTATTCGTCTGGCATTGAAATATTTGTAAAACAAACAAGAAGGATTAGGTGAAAGGTCTTGTATATTTCCCAGTTGTCACAACGATTGCCCTGGTTGCAGCGCAGATGTTTACGTCTGCCCCGCAAAAAAGAGAAACCGTTTTCGAACCACGACAGGTGGTCACCATGCCTGCTGACACCGACTCCCTTACCTATCCTTTTCCCGACGATCCCTACTACTCTACTCAGGACAACAATCATCCGCTGTTTCTGAATGATCCGAAAAACATTTCAGACACGGTTGAATTTGATCCCGAAACCGGCGAATATATTTTCAAGAGACAGATTGGCAGCATCGATTACCGGCCTTCGTTCCGGATGAACCAGGACGAGTATTTCCAGTATGATTTTGATAAGGCCATCAAGGATTACTGGCAGGAACGTTCCATGGCTTCAGGCAAAAGAAAAGGTGCAGGAGGCATTTCATTCAATATTCCGGGTATGGGCAGTGAAGGCATTTTCGGATCCAACACCATTGACATTCGGCCTTCCGGTACAGCAGAACTCATTTTCGGTGTCAATGCCAACCGGCGCGATGACCCCGCTCTCAATGTGAAACAACGGCGCACAGCCAATTTCGACTTTCAGGAAAAAATACAGATGAATGTTCAGGCCAAGATCGGCGACAAAGTCGATTTTGGTGTCAAATACAACACAGAGTCTTCGTTCGAGTTCGAAAACAAAATGAAACTTCAGTACGAAGGCAAGGAAGACGAAATCATCAAAAGCATTGAAGCCGGAGATGTCACCCTGCCGCTGAATACCACCCTTATCAACGGAAGCCAGAGTCTTTTCGGTATCAAATCAAAGCTGCAGTTTGGAAAAGTAACAGTGACATCAGTAGTGTCACAGCAAAAAAGCCAGACCTCAAACATTACGGTTTCAGGTGGCGCACAAACAAGTGAATTCGAACTATACTGCGACGAATACGAAGAAAAGAAGCACTTTTTGGTTGCGCATTATTTCAGAAACAACTACAACAAATGGCTTGAAAATCTTCCCATTGTAGGTTCTCCAATCAATATCACAAAAATGGAGGTGTGGGTAACCAACATCGGCGCTGCAACGCAGGAAAACCGCAATATCGTTGCCCTGATGGACCTTGGTGAAAAAACGCCCTACAATGCAGTCGTACCCTTAAACGTTGACCCCAATGCGCAATTTCCGGATAATGAATCCAATGGGATCTTTGATATTGTTGATATCAACCAGATCCGCGATATCAACGGGGTGAATTCCTACATGAACGGAACAGGATTGGTTGCAGGAACCGATTACGAAAAGATCGAAAACGCACGTCTGCTCTCGCCTACAGAATACTCCTACAACTCAAAACTTGGTTTTATATCGCTCAATTCCACATTGAATGACGACCAGGTTCTTGCCGTTGCTTTCCAGTACACCATTCTTGGCTATGACAGCGTTTTCCAGGTTGGTGAATTCTCCAACGGCGGCATTGCAGCTCCCGGCTGTCTGGTTGTAAAACTGCTGAAAGGAACCGCACAGAATACCAAAGTTCCGCTCTGGGACCTGATGATGAAAAACGTGTATTCCATCGGCGGATATCAGGTCAATCCGGAAGATTTCCGCCTCGACGTTTTATACAAAAGCGATGCTCTTGGCGTCCCGGCAGGATATTTCACCGAAGGTGATCTGAAAGGTATTCCTCTGATCCGTGTGATGAACATGGATAACCTGAATGCCAACAGCGATCCGGAGCCCGATGGATTTTTCGACTTCATCGATAATGCGGCCACCAATGGCGGAACCATCAACTCGAAAAATGGCCGAGTGTTCTTCCCGCTCCTGGAGCCATTTGGAAAAGACCTCCGTGCACTCATCGGCGATCCGGCGCTGGCTGATAAATATTGTTACGACTCGCTGTATTCCATGACTAAAACCGGCGCCAGACAATATCCAAACAAAAACCGCTTCACCATTGCCGGAGCTTTCAAATCATCGGTCGGAAATGAAATTTCACTCAACGCCATGAATATTCCACAGGGAAGCGTAAAGGTCACCGCCGGTGGTATTCTGCTTGCCGAAAACGTTGATTACACAGTTGATTACACTCTTGGCCGTCTGAAAATCATCAATGAAGGAATTCTCAACAGCGGCGCGCCGATCAATATCAGTCTTGAGAGCAATTCTATGTTTTCCATTCAGACAAAAACATTTCTTGGAACACACATAGATTATGATGTCAACAAGAATTTCCTGGTTGGTGCCACCATCATGAATCTCACTGAAAGGCCATATACGTACAAGGTGAACATAGGCGAGGAGCCTATTTCCAATACTATGTGGGGACTTAACCTTTCATATCAGACCGAATCGCGGCTCATCACCAAGCTGGTTGACTTCCTCCCGATGATTGAAACCAAGGCCCCATCTCGTGTGACAATCGATGCCGAAGTAGCCAATCTGATTCCGGGACACGCCAGAGCCATCGGTAAAACAGGTACAGCTTACATCGACGACTTTGAAGGAAGTAAATCATCCATCGATATAAAAAATATTGGCACATGGTTTCATGCGTCAATCCCTCAGGGACAGCTAACTTTCTTTCCTGAAGCTTCCAATGACAGTACGCTCACCAGTGGTTTCAACCGCGCCCGCCTTGCATGGTATGTGATTGATCCGCTTTTCTTCCGCGACAACAACCTCACTCCTGACCATATTGCCAACGATCCGGCCATGCTGTCGAATCATTACATGCGCGAAGTGCTCGAGACCGAGGTTTTTCCAAAGAAGGAAAACGTCAACAATATTGTCACCAACATTGCGGTGCTTGACATGGCCTACTATCCTACTGAAAAAGGACCATACAACTTCGATGTGAATCCGACTGCTGTGTCTGCCGGCATCGATGCCAACGGCTATCTGCTCGATCCGTCCACACGTTGGGCAGGTATGATGCGCAAAATCGAAACGCCTGACTTTGAAGAGACCAACGTTGAGTACATTGAATTCTGGATGATGGATCCGTTCATCTACAATCCGGCTCATACAGGCGGAAAGCTGATTTTCAACCTGGGTGATGTTTCTGAAGATGTCCTGCGTGATCACCGGAAAAGCTACGAAAACGGATTACCGACTTCAAGTACGATTGAAAATGTCGATACTACCCAATGGGGTCGTGTACCGATTCTTCAGGCACTGGTCAATTCATTCGACAATGATCCCACCTCGCGGCAGTACCAGGATATCGGACTCGATGGCCTATCCGATGCTGATGAAGCATCGTTCTATGCCAACGCTTATCTCGATGCCATTGCCGCAGTCTTTGGCACAACCTCTCAGGCCTACTCCAATGCATCCGGCGACCCATCGACTGATAACTTCCATTATTTCCGCGGATCGGATTACGATGCCGATGAACTCAATATTCTTGAAAGATATAAAAAGTACAATGGGGTTGATGGAAACAGCCCCACCAGCGATCAGTCGCCTGAAGACTACCCGACATCATCGACCACACTGCCAAACGTTGAAGACATCAACCGCGACAACACCCTGAACGAATCGGAAAGATATTTTCAATACGTTATCGATATGCAGCCATCCAAAATGGTGGTTGGTCAAAACTATATCACTGATGTATTCAACGCTTCAGCCAACCTTGCTGACGGAACAACGGCCACCGTAAAATGGTATCAGTTTAAAATTCCTGTCAAGGATCCTGACCAGGTTGTTGGAGATATTTACGACTTCAAATCCATTCGTTTCATCCGTATCCTGATGCGCGAATTTTCAGAACCAATTGTTTTGCGCTTTGCCACAATGGAGCTGGCCCGCAGCCAGTGGAGAAAATACGAAAACGCATTGCTGTACCCGGGTGAATATATTCCTGGCGACGAGCAGAACGGAACTTCGTTTGACATTTCCGCGGTGAATATTGAAGAAAACGGAAGCCGCGAACCAGTTCCCTACGTGCTGCCGCCAAGCATTGAGCGCGAAGTTGGCTGGGGTTCAAACACCATGTATGAAATGAACGAACAGTCGCTTGTCCTCAAAGCCTGCAACCTGGTTGACGGTGATGCACGGGCAGTGTATAAAACATGCGAATTCGACATTCGTCAGTACAAAACACTGAAAATGTTCATCCACTCCGAGCTTTCACAACCCGGTGCATATACCCTCAATGATGGCGACCTCTCTGTTTTTATACGTTTGGGAACCGACTTTACGGATAACTTCTATGAGTATGAAATTCCGCTTCACCCTACCGACCTCAATGTCAGTGCGCAGGATGCAAATATCAATCAGCTTGTCTGGGCCGATTCGCTTGATCTTACCCTAGACAGTCTCGTTGAACTGAAAAAAGCACGCAACATCGCTATGCGTCAGGACAACTCGGGTGTCAGCCTGCTTACGCCTTACTATAAATATGATGGGCTGAACAAGATGACCATTGTCGGTATTCCCAACCTGAGCGATGTGAGAACAATCATGATCGGAATCCGCAATCCAAAGCGCAGTCCTGTGAACCTGACAGATGACGGACAACCCAAGTGCGCCGAAATCTGGGTGAACGAATTGCGTCTGACCGACTTTGATGAAAAAGGCGGTTGGGCTGCTACCACCAGAGTTACCGCAGATCTTGCCGATATCGGAAATGTTGCAGTGGTGGGGAATATGTCAACCGCCGGATTCGGCAGCATAGAAAAGAAAGTTTCGGAACGTCAGAAGGAAAACATAATGTCGTACGACCTGGCCACCAACATTGAACTTGGCAAATTCCTGCCGGAAAAATCAGGGTTGAAAATACCGATGCACTTCGACGTGAGCGAAACATTCAGCAATCCACAATACAATCCGCTCAATCCCGATTTGCTCCTGTCCGAAGATCTTGACACCTACAACGATCCTGTTGAAAGAGACTCAATCCTGCAGCTGGTGCAAAGTTATACACGACGCAAGAGTCTGAACTTTGTCAATGTCCGGAAAGAAAAAACAGGTACAAACACTAAAAACAGAATTTACGATCTGTCGAATTTTGATCTCACCTATGCCTACAACGAAGTGTTCCTGAGGAATATTGATGTTGAATATAATCTTACAAAGACCTACCGTGGTGCGCTTGGATACAATTACACTTCGAATCCCAAAAACTACGTTCCGTTTAAAAAAGTAAAAATCCTCAATAAAAAAGCACTCAGGTTTTTTGGTGATTTCAACTTCTATCTGTTACCCAAATCGCTTTCATTCCGCACTGATCTTGATCGCGGCTATGAGGAAAATCTGCTTCGCAACAAATCGGAAGCGCTTATACTGATTGAACCGACTTATCTCAAATCGTTCGCGTGGAACCGCACATACTCGCTTAAATATGATCTGACAAAGAGCATCAAGATAGATTTCATTGCCAATGCAAACGCACGCATTGACGAGCCACCGGGAAGCATTGACAAGGCCGACAGCGACTACCATGCAAAAATGGATTCCATCTGGCAGAATGTGAAATCAATGGGACGTATTACCAATTACAATCAGTCGCTGAAAGTCAATTACGCACTCCCGATCAACAAACTCCCCATGCTCGACTGGATCAGCTCTTCGCTGCAATATGGCGGTGATTTCAAATGGACAGCTGCACCTTTGTACAAAGATTCCCTGGGCGATTATGCCGAAAGTCCTTACGGAAACACCATTGAAAATAACCGCTCGATCTCTGCCAACATCAACGGCAATCTGGTGAATCTGTATAACAAAATCCCGTATCTTAAAAAACTCAATCAAACCGCCACCAAGCCGCGTCAAAACGCAAATGCCAGAGCCGAGGCCATGCTCAATGATTCTACCGGCACCGGCACAACGGATAAAGACACTGTGCCGTTGTTCAAGAAAGTGGCCGACAGTTTCCTGAAGCTGCTGATGATGACAAAAAACGCCTCGCTTTCATACACCCTTGCTGAAGGAACATATCTGCCCGGTTATCGCGGCGGTATGGATATTCTGGGAATGGATCTGAACAATCAGGCGCCCGGATGGGGATTTGTATTCGGCGATCAGCGCGACATCAGGCCGTCCCTCATTAACAACAATCTCCTCTCGAAAGACTCCCTGTTCAACAACGCATACGCGAAGCGAAAAAATGAAAACCTGAACGGAAGGGTTTCCATTGAACCGGTGAAAAACATGAAGATTGAAATAACCGCCATGCGGAATTTCACCGAGAATCACAGCGAGTATTTCAAGTATGACGAAGCCAGCAACGCTTTCAGATCATATTCCGGAATTGACAATGGTAGTTTCAGTGTGTCCATTGTCACCTGGAGTACCGCATTTATTCAGGACTATGACGATTATTCAAACAAGACCTTTGAATATTTCAAAACCATTCGCCCTGAAATTGCTGCACAGGTGGCTCAGAACAGCCCGATCTGGGATGGAACCTATTTCACCGATTCAATAACCGGTCAGGTTTATCCAAGCGGCTATGGCCCAACGTCGCAGGATGTGCTGATTCCGGCTTTCCTGGCGGCATACACCGGCAACAGTCCTCAGAAATACATCAATTCGAAATTCCCGCGCATTCCACTCCCCAACTGGCGTTTGACCTATAATGGACTGACTGAAATCCCATGGGTGAAGAAAAGATTCAAAAGCGCAACGATTTCTCACGCCTACCGCTGTACCTACAACATAGGCGGATACTCCTCCAACGTGCTTTTCTCCGATGCCGATGCTGACGGATATTCATTGGTGAAAGACGCATTGGGCAATTATCTGCCAAAGTATGAAATTGCACAGGTGAGCATTACTGAACAATTCAGCCCGCTGATGAACATCGATCTGACCTGGAAAAACAGTCTGATCAGCAAAATTGAATACAAGAAATCACGCAATCTTGCGGTTAGTTTTGCCAACAACCAGATGACCGAAATCATTTCAGGTGAAATCACACTTGGGCTTGGCTACAGATTTAAGAATGTTGAATTTGAAGCAGCAGGAAAAACATTCAAGAGCGATCTGAGTCTGAAAGCCGATTTTTCGATCCGAAACAACAAGACCGTTCTTCGCAAGATTGTTGAAGATGTTGACCAGATCAGTGCCGGACAAAAAGTGATTTCCATAAACCTGTCGGCCGAATATATGCTGAGCCAGAAGTTCACCATCCGGGCATTCTTCGATAAGGTGATCAACAACCCCTACATTTCGTCGCAGTTCCTGAACAGCAACACCAACGCAGGTATCAGTCTCCGCTTCTCGCTGGCGCAATAATTTTTCTGTCTGACATTGCCGGATTTAAAAAATAGTGTAATTTTGGGCATTAAAATCAAAATGGCAATGAATATTCCTGAAAACTTACTCTACACCAAAAGTCATGAATGGATTCGCGTAGAAGGCGAAACCGGTATTATCGGCGTAAGTGATTTCGCTCAGTCAGAACTTGGCGATGTCGTTTTTGTTGAAGTTGAAACTGTTGGCGAAACCCTCGATCGCGAAGAAGCGCTTGGAACCATTGAAGCGGTTAAAACCGTTACTGATGTGTACATGCCTGTTGGTGGCGAAGTACTCGAATTCAATGAAAAAGTGAAGGAAACCCCTGACCTTATCAATAAAGATCCTTATGGCGAAGGTTGGATCGTGAAAATCAAAATCTCGAACCCTGCCGAGCTCAACGATCTCATGAATGCTGAAAGCTACAAAGGTCATACAGGTCACTAATATTTTTCAGATAAAAGCAAAATCCCTTTCTGAGGCCATAAACTTATCTTTACCGGCCTTTTTCTGAAATACTGTTTGTGGAATCTTTGCTTTATTTCATCTTTGCTTAGAATCTTTAAAATTATTTACCATGGATATCAAGAAAAACCCGAAATACGACCTTGAAAGATACAAGGGACTTTTCCTCGAAGCAGGTCTGGTTATCGCACTGGGTTTAATGCTGATGGCATTCGAATGGAAGAAATACGACAACACTGACACTGGATTCGATCAGATGCAGGTCGTTGATATTCCTGAAGAAATGGTTGAAATCACCCGTCAGGAAGAGCCAGAGCCTCCGAAACCGGAACCTCAGACAACACTTCTCGAAATCGTTGATGACGACGTAGAAGTTCAGGACGACCTCGATATCAACGCCGAAGATGACCAGGATACTGAAGTTGGAGATTTTGTTGCTCCCGTTGATGATGGCGAAGAAGTGACAGTTGTAGAAGCTGAAATTTTCACCATTGTTGAAGAACAACCCGGCTTCCCCGGTGGCGAATCAGCCATGATGGATTTTCTCAAAAACAACATCAAATATCCGCAGCTGGCACGTGAAAGCAATATTCAGGGAACTGTGTTTGTTACATTTGTGGTTGAGCCCAATGGCAGCATTTCCAATGTTAAGGTTCTCCGTGGTATCGGTGGTGGTTGCGATGAAGAAGCAACACGTGTTGTGAAAAACATGCCTTCATGGACACCTGGAAAACAGCGTGGAAAACCTGTTCGCGTACAGTTTAACCTGCCCATCCGATTCATTCTTGCAGGTTAATTCTTAAATACCTTATTAAAAAAACCGGCCTTTGCCGGTTTTTTTATTGCCTTTTACTTTCCGGAACCGCATCTACACTGAGCCATCATTGCAAAATGCGCATTGCGGCCATAACTTCAATCAATTAATTTTTAAAACTCAAAGTTATGGACACGAAAAAGAAAAAATCGAAAAACATGGAGTACTACAAAAATCTGTTTTTCGAAACTGGTCTGGTTCTGGCATTATTTGTAGTGCTTGCCGCCTTCGAATGGAAATCCTATCCTTCGCAAAACTCAACACTCAATGAAACACCTTATGTTTATATTGACTCTGACACAGTCATTACATTCAAAACAAAGGACCTCCCGCCTCCTCCAAAAGTGACCACGGAATTCAAGGTGACAACAAATGAGGTTACAACAGACATTGAAATATTCAATTCGGAGTGGGATGAGCAACCTGTTGTACCTGTATTTACCAGGATTGAGAAAACCGATGAGCTGCCTCAGGTCGATGACGATGAAATCATTGCCGTTCCACCGGTCATGCCTCAGTTTCCGGGCGGAGATGAAGCTTTGGTTGAATACATGAGCAAGAATACACATTATCCGGTTCAGGACCGCGAGATTGGATTGCAGGGTAAAGTATATGTCACCTTTGTTGTTGAAAAAAACGGAGACATCAGCCAGGTGAAACTCGAACGTGGCATTGGTGGCCAGTGTGATGGCGAAGCAATGCGTGTAGTACAGAATATGCCCTCGTGGATACCAGGTAAAAACGGGCTTGGCAGACCGGTCCGGGTTAAGCTTACATTGCCGGTGAATTTCATTCTGGTCGATTAATCACCGGCCGAAACAATGCGGAAAACCTTGTCGCCACGACGCACCATTTGCGACACCGCAAAAGCAAACAACTCTCCCTGAGGAGCCATGGCTGCTTTACCTTTGTCAAGATGAATTTCTTCAATCTTTCCTTCATACAGGCCCGTTGTAGGGCCTGTTATGGTTATGAGCTCACCGGGATACACCGGTCCGGTTTCAGCCCTGACTTCGGCAACGCCCAGCTTCGAAAAATAATTTGTCACCTTTCCAATGTATTCGCGCCGTTCAGATGCTGACGAGCCATGGCGGTCGGTCCATTCTCCGATGGTTTTTCCCATGTAATAGCCTTCCCAGAAACCACGGTTGTACACTTTCGAAAGACGTTCCATCCATCCTTCAACTGCAGCAGGGGAATATGTTTTGTTTTCGATGGATTTCAGCGCTTCTGAATACACCCTTACAACAGCTGAAACATATTCCGGCGGGCGGCCACGACCTTCAATTTTCAGAACAGAAATACCTGCGTCGATCAGCTTGTCGAGAAATCCGATGGTACACAGATCGCGGGGCGACATGATGTATTTGTTATCAATCAGCAATTCTGTTCCGCTCTCCAGATCCTGCACCAGATAAGCCCTGCGACAGATCTGTGCACACTGACCGCGGTTGGCGCTCCGGTTCATGTTGTCAAGACTCAGGTAACATTTGCCGCTTACAGCCATGCATAAAGCTCCGTGTGCGAAAGCTTCGAGCCGCACCGGATTTCCCGAAGGCCCGCAAATGTTGCGCTGAATAATGTTTTCGTGCAGGGTTCTGACTTTTTCTATCGGAAGCTCGCGCGATAAGACCATTACATCGGCCCAGCGCGAAAAAAATTCAACCGCAGCAGCATTGGTGATATTGGACTGGGTTGACATATGGACATTCAAATTCAGCTCCCGGGCACGATTCAAAACGCTGACATCAGTGGCGATAATGGCATCAATTCCGGCATTGGATGCGGTTTGCAGAATACCGTCAACTTGTTCTGCTTCATCATCAAAAATGACGGTATTCAAGGCAAGGTAAGCTTTAGCGCCGCTTTCGCGACACATACGAACAATATTAGCCAGATCTTCCTGCTGAAAATTAACCGCAGAAGAAGAACGCATATTCAGATTGCCTATTCCAAAATAAACTGAGCCGGCACCGGCATAAAGTGCTGCTCTCAACGACTCGTACGACCCGACCGGTGCTGTAATTTCGACTTTCATTCAACAAAGATAGGCAAAGAATGCTATAAATTTTTTGCGAAATAATCATCTGGTTAATATATTTTAATACCTTTGATAAAACTAAACCTTGAAATAACCAAAAACAAAACCTATGAAAAAGATTTTTCTACTGATCGGAATTGCTTTTGCAGCCACCATGATTTCATGCGGACCAACCACAGAGGATGCAATCAAGCACAATGACAACATTGTTGCTGACCAGAAAGAAATGCTCGACCTTGAAAGCGATTTCGTAAATGCAATCGTCGATGGACAGGATGAAGCAGCCATTAAAAAATCCTACAAAAAGTACACGGATTATCTGGGAGAAATGGAAAAGAAGTATGATGAAATGGATGAATTTGATGAAAAGGATACCTTCAGAAAAGCCATGATCGGTCTCGTGAAAGAGTTTAAAAAAGTTGCTGAAAACGAATACGACGAAATGGTGAAAATTTATACAAAAGATGCTGATGCATTGACTGATGCTGATTTTGAAAAATGGGAAGAACTCACCAATGTAGTTGATGAAAAAGAAAGCAAAGCAAATGATGATTTTCTGGATGCACAGAAAGAATTTGCAAAAGAATACAACTTTGAGCTGAAAGACTAATTAATCCGAAACTCAGGTTTGAAAAGGCTGCCATAATCTGGTGGCCTTTTCTTTTTCGTACCGGATTTTGAACTGACATTCCAACCGGTGATATTATTATCTACCTTTGCCGTGTAATCGCAACCTGTTTTTCAATGAGGAATCTGATAATCATCAGCGTTTTATTAATAGCTGGCTTTTCCGCCTGCGGACCCTCCGAACAAAAGCGCCAGGACGCCAATGAAGTGTATTCATCAACGCTGGAGATAATAGGCAATGTAAATCTGCACGACAGTGAATATGTGCACTGCATGCAATATCTGATGCGTGAAATTCAATCGCCCGATCTCAGGAAAAACAAAAAAAAATCCGAAATTCTGTCTGATAGCATTTCATTGCTGGATCAATTCTGTGACTCCCTCATTATTGCCGTTTCTGAATCACAGAAAAAAATGGAAAACCTGCGTGCCGGAAAATCTGATTTTGACCTGATGGATGCTGCCGACAGCTTGCTGAGCAAATACAACACCATCGCCAAAGATGTATATCAGGACATCAACAGCAAAATGAAAGAGATTTCGCTACCTGTGAAAGATGCCGAATACACAACACTGCTCCGGCTTTCATACAGGGCCGATTCGGTGCTGAACGCAGCCGTTACTAATTTCAACAACGAAAGTGCTGCATTCTATGAACAATACGGATTGAAAGATTTAAGGAAATAAAATTCCCAATCCCATCACAAAACAATTATTCGGGTTTCACCAGACGAATATTAAGTTCGTCAAGCTGTTTCTGATCCACAACCGAAGGCGAATCGGCCATCAGATCGCGGCCCGAATTGTTTTTCGGGAATGCAATGAAGTCGCGGATATTGTTCTGTCCGGCCAGGCTGGCGGCAAAGCGATCGAAGCCAAAAGCAATCCCGCCATGCGGAGGAGCGCCATATTCAAAAGCGCCCAGCAGAAAACCAAACTGTGCAGCCGCCTCTTCTTCGGAAAATCCAAGCGCCCTGAACATACGCATCTGCAAATTGCGATCATGAATACGAATGCTGCCTCCACCGATTTCAACGCCATTGATAACAAGGTCGTATGCATTGGCGCGCACCGAACCCGGGTCAGACTCAAGCATTGAGGCATCTTCTGCTACCGGCGAAGTAAACGGGTGGTGCATTGCAAAATACCGCTGTGCATCCTCATCCCACTCAAGCAGCGGAAAGTCGACTACCCAGAGCGCAGCATATTTTGATGAATCGCGCAATCCAAGCCGGTTTCCGAGCTCAAGACGAAGATCCCCTGCTATTCCGAAAATCTTCTTTTTATTGCCGGCAACAATCAGCATCAGATCACCGTTGGCTGCGCCGCAATGGTTTTTCCATGCATTCAGGTTATCGGCTGTGAAGAATTTATCGACTGAGGATTTTGCAGTTCCGTCGGTGGAAAATTTTGCCCAGATCAGACCCGTAGCGCCAATCTGTGGTCTCTTCACCCAATCGGTCAGTTCATCGAGTTGCTTGCGTGTATATTCGGCTGCGCCCGGAACAACAAGTGCCAGTACATAATCGGCCGAATCAAAAACGCCAAATCCTTTACCCTTGCCAAGTTCGGTAATGTCCTGAATTTCCATTCCAAAACGAAGATCGGGTTTGTCACTTCCATAAAGCCGCATGGCTTCGCTGTAAGGCATTCTGGTGAATTCAGGCAACTCAATATTTTTTATTTTTCTGAACAGCTGTTTCGTCAGGCCTTCGAAAACATTCAACACGTCTTTGCGTTCAACAAACGACATTTCGCAGTCGATCTGCGTGAATTCAGGCTGACGGTCGGCACGCAGGTCTTCGTCGCGGAAGCAACGGACAATCTGAAAATAGCGATCGAACCCCGACACCATAAGCAACTGCTTGAAAGTCTGCGGAGACTGTGGAAGTGCATAAAACTGATTGGCATTCATGCGTGAAGGCACAATGAAATCACGCGCGCCTTCCGGTGTTGAGCGGATCAGATATGGCGTTTCGATTTCCATGAAATTGTTTTCGCTCAGATAATTCCGGACTTCGAGGGCCATGCGGTGACGCAGCTGTATGTTGAATTGCAGCGGGGCGCGGCGCAAATCAAGATAGCGATATTTCATACGGAGTTCCTCGCCGCCATCGGTTTCGTCTTCTATGGTAAACGGTGGCGTTAGTGAGGTATTTAAAATAGTCATTTCAGTAACTAAAATTTCGATATCGCCCGTTGGGATATTTTTATTTTTAGCTTCACGTTCTATAACCGTTCCTTTTACTTGAATTACAAATTCACGACCAAGAGTTTTAGCTAGTTCAAAAACGGTTTTGTCCGAACGACTTTCGTCGAACATCAATTGGGTAATGCCGTAGCGGTCACGTAAATCGACCCAATTCATAAAACCTTTGTCTCGAGACTTCTGAACCCAACCGGCAAGTGTTACTTCGGTATTGATGATTTCTTTACCACTTTCGATGTAGTTTTTGATGAACTCACGCAC
>CAZJOL010000016.1:0-22096 GCA_964547605.1 uncultured Bacteroidaceae bacterium
CTACGCTTATGCAAATGGCAAAGCAAACATTGCAAATGACGCAGACTTTATCATGAATGTGATTTACCTTTCATCCGAAAGCAAATACCATGTTTTCATGGCTCAGTATTACAGCGGCGTTGGCGATTATGCAGGGTTGTATACTGACACATTATTCAACTCATACAAAAATTCAGGGTACGCTTTGTTCGGAGAATTCAAAATTCCTCAGACAAAATTTTCTGTTGTAGGTCGCTATGATTCTTTCAAATCCGAAAACAATTATTATCTGACGCGCATCAATACAGGCATTGCGTATCGTTTTCTCAAAAACAAACTTGTTCTTGGAGCCGAGTACTGGGACAAAAACGGCGATATCAGACGCATGTTTGAACTTGCGCTCGAAATACGGTTCTAGCTTCTATGGATTTGCCACGAAGGCACAAAGACACTAAATATTTTCTCCGCGAATCCACCAGCAGGCAAACATGATCATGCGTATTAACGCAAAAGAATTTCAATTCAACAGCAAGTCTTATTAACGCCAATAGAATCAAGCTTCACCCGTCTGCAACAGGCAGGCCTGCGGTGAACCTTGATTCGGTGTTGAAGTAAAATTTGCTACTGAGACACAAAGGCTCTAAATATTTCTTAGCGCCTTAGTGTCTTTGTGGCTATTATTTCTATTACCGCATGCTTCATGCCGCAAGCCTTATGCGTTATACATCACATTCACTTCCGGAATCAATGGCATATAATTGAGCCGGCGCAGCAATTGTATCAGCGCAACAACATCTTTCTGACAATACTGCATAATGCGGATCAGATCGTCTTCTTCGTAGTATACGCGGGCAACATCGGCGCCATTGATATCATCCTTCGGTGTTGGAATATCGAATAGTTCCGTGAGCAGATCAAGCGAAGTGAAATTTTTGTAATCACCGAATTTCCACAATTCCATGGTGTCGATATGCGCAATTTCCCACGGCTTCTTTCCCTGAATATTCAGCATATCCGGTATGCGGATTCCGTTGATCATCATGCGGCGGCATATCCACGGGAAGTCAAATTCCTTTCCGTTGTGGGCGCACAAAAGCCGCACCCCGCGCGATGGAAGATCACGCAGATAATCGGCAAATTCATTCAGCAAATCTTTCTCATTATGACCGAAAAAGCTTTTGATATGCGCCTTTCCGCCAACAATGACACCCGTTGAAATGCAGATGATTTTTCCGAATTCCGCAAAAATGCCGGCCTTTTCATACAGCGACTCAGGCGTATCGTTTTCAGCCCGCTTCATGCTTTCGGCTTTTTTGTCCCACAGGTGCTTCATGCGCTCGCTAAGCTTATTGTATGAGGGCATGCCCGGAACCGTTTCTATGTCAAGAAACAGGATATGAGAAAAATATTCTTCCATAACAGGGTGTTTTTAATTTTTTCGTGCTAAATTTATAAACAAATTCCGACAATGAGATTCAAATGGGTCATTTTATTTTTAATTGTGGTGGCATCCGTTTCTTCGTGCCGCGAAGAGACCTATGAGCCGCCATTTATCCAGATGTACTCTCCGTATGAAAATGCGGTTGCATGCACCGGTGACACGCTGCTGGTTTCAGGATCAGTGTCGTCGGCTGTTCTGCTTACATACATCAAAATTGTCCTGCTCACATCAACCTACAGTCAGGCTTGTCCGGCATTGACAATAAATCCGAATACCGAAAACTATTCGCTCAATAATGAGTATATCCTTTCAAATATGGCACTCGAATCAGGTATTTATTATCTGTACATCGAAGCCGGCAACGGCTATGGTGCCAGCACACGATATATTAAACTCACAGTTACGGGGATTCCGAAAGAAAGTCGCTCCCTTATTGTCTATTGCCATGAAACAGCCAATGATGATGTAAAAATATTTAAGGTTGACAGTCTGCTGAATTATTCTCTCTTCAAACAACTGCCCGACGACTTTAAGGAAGGAGCAGTCAACAGCAGGGATCAACTGATTTACTCCATGGGTTGTTACGAAGGGAATCTGTATTCCATCGATGCTTCCGGCGGCAACGTTGTCGACCAGATCAATGCTGTGATTGATCCGCCTTTTCCGTATTTTGAGTCGTTGCACTGGAGCAACAATTTGCTTATTGTTGGTTACTACGACGGTAGAATTGAAGGGTATTTCGGAAACGGGAACCTGAAATTTGTGTACTCGGTTGATAACTGCAGGTTGCATCATGTAAACTACGACGGCACATATCTGCTTTCTGTTCTTGAATATTACACAGGCAACATGTTTCTGACAGGAGCCATTTACGAGATTTCAGGATTTCTGAAAGATATGGTGTATGGAAATTACACTGTGATTGATCTTTTCCGGGTATCGGGCAATGATGTGGTGATGTTCTGCAACGAAGGAACACAGCCGGTTGTGCGTACACTCAACACCAATTCTATGATCATAACACAGATAAAAGATCTGCCTGCAGGAATGATTTACAGTGTTACGCAAATCGACAGCGATCGCTACCTGCTGAGCCACAGTGATGGTCTTCTGCTATATTCATTTGACAACAATGCCTATGCTGAAATCGGCAATGCAACATCATTTGGAGATGTCGTGTATGACGAAACCGATGACATAATATATCTCTCCGAAGGCAAAAATATTCTTGCATATTCCTTCCCTGCCGGAACACATATTGGCTCCGTCACGCTGCCAGACTCGGTTAAGGACATCGAAATTCTGTATAACCGATGAAAAAGAAAATCATTGTAGTTACCGAAGACGGTTCACATACCTTGTTCTTCCCAGAGCTCAACGAGCATTATCACTCGGTTCACGGTGCCGTGGCCGAAAGCATGCATGTATTTATTGAAGCCGGATTGAGAACAAAATTAAATGATTGTCAACCCATCAATGTTCTCGAAGTCGGTTTGGGTACTGGTCTGAATGCAGCTCTGACACTTGTTGAAGCAGAAAACACCAAGACCATCATCAGCTATTTTGCCGTTGAACCAAATCCTTTGCTGGCCGAAGATATTCTTCAGCTGAATTATTCCGACACATCCGGCAGCAACCGCATGAAGGAAGTGATTCCCGCCATTCATGCGGCCTCCAGAGACAATGAGGTACATATCAGCCCGTATTTTATTTTCAATTATTTTGAAAAAAGAATTCAGGATGTTGAATTTGAAAATGATTTTTTCGATGTTGTTTATTTCGATGCTTTCTCTCCCGGCGTCCAGCCTGAGATGTGGACGATTGAAGTTTTTCAGAAAATTTTCAGTTCAATGAAACCTGGTGGAATTCTGGTCACCTACGTTGCCAAGGGCGAAGTGCGCCGGACCATGAAAGCATGCGGATTTACAATTGAAAAACTTCCTGGCTTCGCGGGTAAACGTGAGATGACGCGGGCGGTGAAAAGAAGTGTCTGATGACATCCCTCTCAAATATCTCTTTCTTCGTCCGCAGATTTCACAGATTTACGCAGATCAAAATTGCTAAAATTCCTCGGCTGATCATTCAATTTTCGCAGATAGAAAACAGTATTCATCTTCGATGAATTCTGTTTTCGGCGGGTATGCAAGCCTTCAGTCAGAGCATTGAAAAACTTCCGTGGTTAGCCGGGAAGAGAGAGATGACAAGGGCGGTGAAGAACATTGAACACTAAACAAAAAAATGTGAAAATGTGACGCCTTCAGCGATGTGAAGCTTCGCTAATGTGTGAATATGAGATGACACTTCAGTTATGAGTTATGAGTTATGAGTTATGAGTGGAAATGTGTAAGGTCTCACGCTTTCAGCGTGATAAATTCCACGTGTATCGAAAGTCATTTCTCAACAGTGACCTCACTGGCAACTGAACACTCACAACTGACCACTAAAAAGTGCCTTTCTACTTTACAAACTTTATGAACTTTTCACTTTCCCTTGGGCACAACGTATCTTGAACCGCTGTTCATCATCATCAGGCGCAGCCAGTCTTCGCCGTAGCCTGGATGCGTGATTTTTTTCGGAATGCCTTTGTTGTTTCCGTTGTCGAGCAGTTTATGATCTGCTGATTCCTTCACATTGCCATCCATGTATTTCATGAAAAGATATTGAAAAAATACGCGCCAGTCTTGCACTAATTTGTTTCCGGTTGCACAACTGTATTCAGTCAGATATTTACGGGCAACTTCCGGATCGCTCGTCAGTAGAGCGATTGCAGCTGCATCGATGTCGGCTGTTTTTGCAAGATATCCGTTTTCAAGTTCTTTCTGATAGGCCTCAATCTCAGGATGGATCAGATCGTAGCGTGTGTAACACCAGTTGGTGACGAGATTGAAAATCCAGAATGCGCTGTTGTCGTTCCACTCAATCATAGATCCCGTGCCGAAAGCATACGATGACGGAATTTCGGAAATGCTTGCATACATGGGCGCATACACACAGCCATCGGCATCATCGACACCAAACCAGTAAATACCGCCAACGATATCATCGAGCCAGGAGCGGCTCTGAGCAACAAAACTGTACCCAGTCTGCTGAGTGGCAATAGCTCTTTCATGCACATATTCCACACTGTCAACTTCAAACGTCATAGGGCGCCAGCGATAGGGACAATGCCAGGGGCCGGCGCCAATGCCATCGCGCATATCGAGAGGAGTGTCTTCGTAATGATCGCGCATGGTGGCCATCACCAGCTGTATGTCAACCGGCGCATCTGGCTTTATCCAGAGCGGAAGACGGTTGGAGCAGAACAGATTCGGATTTTCGCAGCCGCTCACCAACTGACATCCGTACTCAAGATTCCCGCATGCGTAATTCATGTATGCTGTGTTATTGCGGATATCTTTGTTCACTTTGCGGAAGAAGGCCCACACACGCGCATCGCAGAAACGGGAGCCATCAAATGTGATTGGATTATACACATCCGAAAAGCTGAATGCCGCATCAGCGCCTTTATAGAAGCCATGCTTTTTTGCAAATGAAATCACATCAGGACTGTGATATACCTCCTGATTCAGGTTTTTCCAGTCATTTTTCTTCTGAAAAGGAAATGTTGTGATGCGTGCCTGATTGGCATGAGCCGAAACATACCCATCTGGAATGCGCATGGCCACCCACACAGCACCTTTCTCGTATTTCCCTTTTCCAATGATTTCCATGATCCACGCTTCGTTTTTGTCACTGATCGAAAACGATTCGCCACTACTTGCATAACCATATTTCCCGACAAGTTCTGCAATGATCATAATGGCTTCGCGCGCGGTTTTGGCGCGCTGCAGTGCCAGTTTCATCAGTGAGCCGTAATCGGGCAATGCGCCGGGCTGCGACTGCAGACTGTCAAGTCCGCCAAAAGTTGTTTCACCCATGGCCACCTGGTGCTCATTCATGAGTCCGACTACATTGTAGGTATGTGCCACTTCGGGAATCTGTCCGAGAAATTTTCCGCTTTCATAATGAATCAGATCGACCATATCGCCGGGTTTGTGATCTGCTGCAGGATAATGAAACAGATATCCGTAGCGCCGGTGCGAATCAGCCGCGTATGTAATCATGACTGAGCCGTCTTTCGATGCGCCTTTGGTAATGATCAGATTGGTACAGGCAAACGCCGGAACGATGCTGAGAAACAGCAGGAGAAATGTGATGCGGAGCATAGACTTGAATTAATGCGCTAAAATAAGAAATTTCTGCGAAGGACGTCGCTATGCGAAGTAATACTTCGCATAGCGGAGTGGTTTGCATAGCGGAATGAAAGACAAAAAGTTTATTTTCCGCACAGCGGGATATAAACTTTATCAATAAGCTCCTGATACTCTTTCTCTGCCTGGCTGAAGCAGGTGATTCCACCCCCGCTTTTGTAAATTAGTCCATCGGGTGTGTTTTCGAAAAAGCGGATCATGACGGCGCTTTCGAGCGTAGTTCCATCGAAAAGACCAAAGACTCCGGTGAAAAATCCACGCTCATAACCCTCTGCTTCGTGAATGATTTCGCATGTTTTTTCTTTCGGCGCACCCGTGATGCTGCCTGCCGGAAGCAGCTTAAATACTATATCTCCGAGGTGATTCAGATAATCGTCGGGTAAGTCGCCACAGATTTCAGAACTCATCTGCAACAAGGTTTTATAGTTGGTTGAAATTTTTTCGATATACTGAAACCGTTGCACAGTCACATTTTTGGCAACCATGCTCAGATCGTTGCGGATCAGATCGACAATGGTGTTGTGCTCTGCTTTTTCCTTGAAATCGTTTTTAAGAATATCGGCAGCATTGTCAATGTCCGCATCAATGGTGCCTTTCATCGGGTAAGAAAATATTTTGCCCTGTGAGATTTTCACAAACGGCTCTGGAGAAAAAACGGCAAACTGATTTCTGAAATACAATTTATACTTAGCTCCGGCGACATGATACAATTGCTGCAAAGTCAGATTCGTACTTACAGGTGTGGGCTGGGTAAGATTTGTCAGATATGAGTTCCCGTGCTGAATATTCCTGAAGACAATATCAAATTTTTTCTGATAATCTGAAAAAGTCAGCGGTGTTTTCGAAAAATCAATCTTATGCGGAATCTCCAAAATCTCTGATTCGTTTGTTTTCCCCTGCAGGTTGAATAAAATATCTGAGGGATTGATTTCACCCAATGGATACACATGACACTCCGACAGATTATAATTAAGCACAAACAGAAATGGTACTCCATTCTGCCCCAGACTGTTCATGCGGTTTTGTGCGTCTTCGTTTTTCATTGTACTTTTGCAAAAGTAAAAATTTCCCGGCTTTGAAAATTCTCCTGATCGACAATCACGATTCTTTCACATTCAACCTGGTGCATCTGCTGCAATCGTTCAGTGATGTACAGGCCGATGTGGTTCCGGTTGATGAATTGGATCTCAGCAGTGTTTCGGATTACAGGAAGATTCTGATTTCGCCAGGGCCCGGCCTGCCTTCGGATCAGCCCCTGCTGCGCGAAGTCATTTTGAAATATTCAGACCGCGCATCGATTCTGGGAGTATGTCTCGGACATCAGACCATTGCCTGTGCCTTTGGTGCAGAGCTGTTTCAGGTCACACCCGTATGTCACGGAATTACCGCAAAAATAAAAACACTCAATCGCAACTGCACTTTGCTGAATGGGCTGCAAGATGGATTTGATGCGGGTTTATATCATTCCTGGGCTGTGTCTGAAACTCATTTTTCATCCGATCTTGAAGTGACTGCCGTTTCTGAAAAAGGAATTATCATGGCGCTGCAACACAGAAAATACGACATTCATGGCGTTCAGTTTCACCCTGAATCCATCATGACGCCACAAGGAAAAAAGATTATTTCAAACTGGTTGTTCCAACAGAATTGATTGTAAAAACATAAGTTCCTTCGAACTTCGTACTTCCTTGCCTGCCTGGCTGGTTTAACTGCAACAGGCAGTCAGACAGGTTCATCATTCAATATTCTACAGTTCTCCGATATCCTCATTCCAGATTTCAGGCTTCGTTTCAATGAATTCCTTCATCATGTCCTTGCATTCCTGAATGTCTAAGTCAATCACTTCAACACCGTGCTGTTCCATGAATTCACGGGCACCTGAAAAAGTTTCGGATTCACCAACAATCACCTTTCTGATCTTGAATTGCACAATGGTGCCTGCGCACATGTAACATGGCATCAGAGTAGAATAAATCGTAGTGTTTCTGAACGAGCCTATGCGGCCTGCATTGTTCAGACAATCCATCTCGCCATGCAATATCGGATTGTTTTCCTGCACACGTTTGTTGTGCCCTGCGGCAATCACTTTTCCATCGCGTACTAATACAGAACCGATCGGAATACCGCCTTCACTCATACTTTTCCGGGCCTGATCCATGGCCAGTTTCATAAATTCATCCATTGATATGTATTTTAAAAAGTGAACTCTTCTATTTCGCCTTTTTTCAATTTCACAACTTTCTTTTCACCGCCGAAAACAAATGTGATTTTACCATCAATACAAGCCTTGCAACACACACTTACCTGAGTTGTTCCCGCTGAATTCTCCCAGGCAAGCGCAACTATTTCAACACCAGCCCTTGTTCTTATTCCGCTCACAGAACCACTTTCCCATGCATCGGGATTCAGATCGCTGCTGTCAACCGGTTCTCCGGACCACAGTGTTGCTTCATTCAGTAAAATCTTTTCCTCATTCACACCGCCATAAATGGTTGCGCCCATGGTTCCGTTGCCCATCAGAAACGCTTCTTCGAAGTATTCAGCAGGCTGCGTGTACCACAGTACATATTGCGACTGCGCAAAGATTACTTGTGAGGCCGATTGAAAGAGAAAAATAAAAATGGTCAGATAAATCTTTTTCAAGGGGGAGATTTACGGCAAAAATAGTGTTTTTCAAAAACAACAACTTCTTAAAGCAAACCGACCTTCAAGAGTCCGGAATGCAATGAAGGACCTGGAAGAGTCGGAAGCTTCGACCTCTCACCAACTATTCCATGTTCTCCGATTCTCTGCGAACTATGGAATGTTGGCTTGTTTTTAGACATTCTCGGTTACTACTCAAAATTCAATAAATTCCTTTGGTCTCAGATTGATTTCTTCGCTCCAGAAATGGGCTTCACCATGTGTTATTCGGAAGAGCACGATTTTCGGACTTTCAGGTCTTGCCACAAATGCCTGCAAATGCGGCTTGTCCTCCATCACCTTGTTTTTGTAAGCCGGATCCAGAATAATTTCGGCTTCGCCAGCAATCCGCAGCATGAGCAAGGGATGTGCTTTGTTTCTGATAAAGCAGACTTCGACTTTCGGATTGCCCATCAGCTGGCTTGGTATTTCCTTGATGGTGCTGGTCTGAAAATAAAAGCCGGTTTCATCGGCAAACCAGAAGTCCATCGCCCGCACCCTCGGCTGTTTTCCTTCAGCAGTAGCCAGAAAGCAAAGCGGATTTTCATTGGCGAATCGTATGCAGTCATGAATTTCCATGGTTGCTGATTTTATCGGTTTCGACAACATTTGTAAAGATACGAATACTTAAGGGGTAATGCAAGTTATCCGAAAACAGAAAGCAATCTGATAAATGTTCTTGTGACAAAAACAACATTCCACCGTCCGAAAGCGACGAAGGAGCGAAAGGACATGGAACCGTTGTTTTTGGCTTTGTCACTACGGTTCCATGTTCAGACATCATGATTTTTGACGGCCAGACTGTGTAACTGAACGGTGGAATGTTGTAACAAAGCCAATGTTCAGACAGTTCGAAGAAAAATTATCAGCCAAATCACTCTTTAAAATTCAGCGCACGGTCAATGTGATCGAATAATGGGCGTGCAGCCAGAAATGTTTTGTACACTTCTTCCTGAAAATTTTTCTGTAAAACCTGTTTATCGGTAAATGAGCGAAGTATCAGAAACTGCTTGAAACGCAGCCATTCAATGGCAGGGTGCTCAGGTGAAAAACCTTTGGGCGCACGCTGCAGTTTGTCGCCAATAATTTCACCGAAATATTTTTTGAATTCGGGTTTCTTCACAATCTTCTCAAGCTCTTTGGTGCTGTAGGCAATGTCATCGCGGATCAGCTTCAGCTGCGCCGGATCGGGCATATAGATACCTCCGCCTGCAAAAATATTTCCGGGCTCGAAATGAATGTAAAACTCACAATTGCGATCCTCAGGTGCACGAAAAATCATGGCGCCGAGATAGGTGCGATACGGCGTTTTGTCAGGCGAAAAGCGAATGTCGCGATAGATGCGTCCAACACCTCGCGGCGGATTTACAAGTATCCGGTCATCGGATTGCTTCATCATTGCAATCAGCTCCCCAAGCCATTTTCCAATGTTTTCGCGCGCAGCAACATAACGATGTTTCTGCGTGGCAAACCATTCGCGGTTGTTGTTGTGTTTCACATCCCGTAGAAATTGCAGTGTATCCGGTGCTATATTGGTCATGGCTGTTTAGTTGGAATGTAAAATTACAAAACAAAAGTCTTCATTTGTATAAAGCTGTTAAATATCAATCGTTACACGTGGAATTTATTCCGCTGGAAGCGGAAGGCGTTACAAACGTTACAAAAAGCTGTCAGATGTCAGCGAAGTCCCATCCGCAAGGCACGGGATAATCAGCAATCAGCTCTGAGAACGAGCTAGCCTTCGTTCAGCGTAGTCTTTTTTAATATTTCTGGTTGGCATTAGTCTCCAGACTAATGCCAGCAGTTTATACTTTTAAGACTACGCTGAACGAAGCGAGCGTTGTGCTTTGTGCACTGCTCGTTGTGCATTAGAAAAGTTCACTCAGTTCCAGCCAGCGCATTTCAAGTTCTTCGAGCTGATTTGTGATTTCGGAATATCTGGTCGATGCCTCTGTAAGCTTCTTCGGATCTGCGCTTCCACTATTCATGATTTCAAGCATTTCTGCTTTTTCTTTTTCAAGCTGCGCAATATCGGCCGTCAGTTTTTCGTATTCCTGTTTTTGTTTGAATGTTGGTTTGTTCGATGGCGCCTTGGCTTTGATTGGTTTCTCTTCGGGCTTTGCTGCTGCCTTTTCAACGTTTTCTTCTTTCAACTTCTGCAGACGGTAGGCACTGTAGTTCGAGTAACAATCCTTCACTTTTCCATTGCCTTCGAATACAAAAATATGATCGGCAATTTTATCGAGAAACGCGCGATCATGTGTAGCCACCAGCAAACAACCGGGATATCCGATCAGAAATTCTTCGAGCACATTCAGAGTATCGATGTCCAAATCGTTCGTGGGCTCATCGAGTATAAGAAAATTCGGATTTTTAATCAGCGTGAGACACAGATGCAGTCTGCGTTTTTCGCCACCGCTGAGATTTGAATAATAATTGTACTGTGTGTTGTGATCGAAACCAAAATAGAACAAAAACTGCGATGCCGAAACCGAGGGAGCGTTGCCCATGACGATTTCTTCGGCTACATCCTTCACCACTTCAATCACTCTTTTTCCTTCCTTGATGTCAGGATTCATCTGCGAAAAATATCCGAAGACAATGGTCTGTCCTGTTTTCAGACTTCCCAGATCAGGACGTTCTTCGCCCATGATGATTTTGAAAAGTGTCGTTTTTCCTGAACCGTTCGGACCGACCACACCCACACGTTCGCCGCGTTTGAAAATGTGACTGAAATCATCTATCACAGTCCCAACCGGCTCATATGATTTTTGAATGTTGTTGATCTCGAGAATGTTCTTCCCCATCCTTCTTTCCTTCACCTGAAATTCAGGACGGACATCATCAAGGCGGCGCTTGGCCTTTATTTCCAGCTCATAGAAAGATTCGATGCGCGACTTTGATTTATGCGTACGTGCTTTTGGCATGCGTCGCATCCATTCGAGCTCGGTGCGGTAAATGTTGCGCGCCTTCTCAGTTTCGAGACGTTCGGCCGCTTCGCGTTCCGCTTTTTTCTCAACAAAATAGGCATAGCCGCCATCGTAATGGTACATGCTGCAATTGTCGAGTTCGAAAATTTCATCGCAGACATTGTCGAGAAAATAACGGTCGTGGGTAACCAGCAACAGCGCCATTTTCTGCTTCTGCAGAAATTCCTCGAGCCACTCAATCATGTCGATATCGAGATGGTTGGTGGGCTCATCAAGAATCACAAAATTTGTTTCATCAATAAGAACGCGTGCCAGTGCGGCTTTACGGACCTGTCCGCCCGACAGTGTTCCCATTTTGCGATTCAGATCGCCAATGCGCAATCGGCTCAGAACTTCTTTCACACGCGAATCGTAATCCCAGGCAGCAAGTGCATCCATCTGCGTGGTGGCCTCGCTCAGGAGTCGCTGATTAACGGGCGACGGATCGTGATTGACAAGTTCTACAGCAAGCTCATATTCGCGGGTGGCTTTCACATACAGATTGTCTGACGTGAGCACCACATCCAGAATACTAAGTTCAGGGTCGAACTGCGGTGCCTGCGGCAGATATGCCACGCGGATATCGTTGCGCATGGTCACCGTGCCCGAATCGGGGATATCAAGTCCCATGATGATGTTGAGCAGAGTGCTTTTACCTGTTCCGTTTCCCGCAATGAGTGCGACTTTCTGACCTTCGTCGATGCCAAAGGAAATATTCTGAAACAACAGCTTTTCGCCGTAGGACTTGGTCAGATTTTCAACAGATAAATAATTCAAGCGGGAAATTTTTACAAAATTAAGGAATAATGAGCATGTGCAAATACAAAATAAACTTATTATCCCAAAATCAATTATGGTATCATGTTTTCAATTTTTTATTAGATTTGTAAAAAATCCAGACTATGAATTTTAAAAGTTTTCTGTTTGCATCGCTGTTTATTCTTTCAACAATTCTTCAGGCACAAACCGAGGGAAGCGGCGGCAAGTCGTCAAGTCTCACGCTCGGCTTTCAGGGCGGACTGAATGTAAGTAAATTTCAGACTGAGCTCGACAGTACCGACGTGAGTGCACGCATCGGATGGCAATGTGGAATGACGCTGCGCTACGGAAACACTTTCTTTATTCAGGGAAATCTGGAGCTTGGTCAGAGTTCGGTGGAGCTTGTTACTCCTGACACCGCACTGATAAATGTTCAAAGCAAGGTGTACCGCACTTTCATGTCGGTTCCTGTGATGCTGGGATACAAAGTTTTCAAATCAGACGATGGTTCGAGCTCTGTAAGACTCATGGCAGGTATGGAAGCTTCGGCCATTCTGAATACGAAAGTCGATGAAGATCTTGTATATATTGAAAAGGATGATTTCGAGCCATATTCGGTTTATGCTGTTGGCGGAATCGGCATGGATCTCTGGTTTCTGCGCCTCGATCTGGGACTGCACTACGGCCTCACGCCCATGATTCAGGGCGATGAAACATCAAAAAACGTGATGGGAACTTTCAACATTGGATTTACATTTTAAAAAAACAATACTATGAAATTTGAATTACCACCTCTGCCCTGGGCTGCCGATGCGCTTGAGCCCATCATCAGTGCAAAAACAATTGAATTTCACTATGGCAAACATCATCAGGCCTATGTGAATAATCTCAACAACCTGCTTCCGGGCTCACCCTTCGAAAACGCGCCACTGGAGCAGATTGTAGTCGAAGCCGAAGGTGGCATTTTCAACAATGCCGCACAGGTTTGGAATCACACTTTTTACTGGAACTGTCTGACACCACAAGGCGGCGGACAACCCACCGGAGACCTGATGGACGCTATTGTGCGCGACTTCGGTTCGTTCGAAGAGTTTCAGAAACAATTCACGCAGGCCGCTGCAACGCTGTTCGGAAGCGGCTGGGCATGGCTCAGCGCCGATGAAGACGGCAAGCTGATCATTTCGCAGGAACCCAATGCCGGCAACCCGATGCGTAAAGGTCTGGAACCACTGCTCACCTGCGATGTGTGGGAACACGCCTATTATCTTGACAAGCAAAACCGGCGCCCCGACTACATTGCAGACTTCTGGAAGCTGGTGGACTGGGATGCTGTTTCGGAAAGGTACTAATAAAACCTGCAATTGTCATCCTGAGCGGAGTCGAAGGATGAACAACCAATTAAATACCAAAAATGCCGGCACACTTCGACGGAGTTTATCCCGCTACTCCGAAAAAGTCTGTTCGCATGTCATGTCTTCGAAGGAGTTTATCCAGCGGAACGCAGGGCTCAGACTGACAGAAGCTTTTATCAACATAATATCGGCGGGGCTCAGTGTGACAGCGTTTTTGGTTTTTGATAATAAATGAAACAGGAAACATTTTCCCTTCGCGGACAGGAATACATTCAGCTCGATCAGCTGATGAAACTGCTGGGCTGGGTTGAAAGCGGCGCCATGGCGCACGAAGTCATCGATCAGGGACTGGTGAAAGTGGATGGTGAAACCGAGCTCCGCAGAAGAAGAAAACTGCGCGAAGGGATGGTTGTGAAGTTTGAAAAAATCAGAATTGAAATAAAACGATGAACACAATGAAACTTTTTTATTTACTTCCCTTTTTACTTATTTTCTCTTATGCATATGGACAAAACACAAAAGCTCTTAAGCTCTTTAATAAAGGAAAAATTGCTTTTGAATCCAAGGATTATCTTAAGGCCGAAAGCTTCCTGCAAAAATCAATTAAAAAATCTGCATCTGACCTGGCTTATTATTACCTCGGGATGATTCAGTTAATATTAGACGATACCTGCAGTGCATGTAATTGCTTGTTGAATGCAAAAATCCGGGGGAATTCGGATGCAACAATTTTATTCAGCAATGAGTGTGTTCAGTGTGACACCATTAACTATCGTGGCGGTTCATATTTTTGCGTTGTCACTAAATGGACCTGCACCAATGAACTGGAGGCGGAATTTTTCAAGAGATCAAAAAAAATCGGATCCGATACTATGGTTTTCCTTGAAAATGATTCAGCTATTAATAGTTTTCTTTTTTATTCCTCTGAATTTGAAATTGAAAAGTATCTTGATAAAACCACGCCAGGTATTGTTCCTGAAGTGCCTGAATTTCCAGGAGGTGAATCAGGATTAATGGACTTTTTAAGAGATAACATAAAGTATCCGGCTTATGCTCGCGAAAAAAATATTCAAGGGACTGTTTTTGTTAGATTCGTAATACAAAAAGATGGAAAAGTTTCTCATGTAAGAGTATTAAAAGGCGCTGGAGGAGGCCTTGATGAAGAAGCGATCAGAGTTATCAAAGCTATGCCGAATTGGAAACCAGGAATAAAAGATGGAAAACCCGTCAATATTATTTACAATATTCCAATTCGATTCATATTAGCAGGCTGATGTTGACTCGAAAAATTATGCACAAGATGTTGTCTGGTATCAAATCAGGCGATTTATCTTGCAAGGATGAAATCTGTTATTTTCAAAAACCATCAATGGAAAATGAATTTCCAAATTGATGGTCGTTCAAAATATTTCCAATTACTTTGTCTTCACTTCATACGAATGCAGAACGGCCTCCAGCTGCATGAGCAGGTCGCGTTTGTCCATGCTTGGATAATAGACATAGCCCTCGAGTGTGATTACCTTGTTGGTTTTTTTGTCATGGAATGTGTAGCTCAGGAACGGGCCGCCCATGAAGTCTCCAACCGTTTTCCAGAGTCCGCGGGCCTCGATGGCGCGTGTGTCGGCAAAAGGCACGTTGCGCATAACCGGAGGCGCAATGGTGTCGGTTGACATGTACGAACCCGGCATTTCGCCCGGGATATACTGCTTCACGATGGCATTGCGGTATGCCACAATCTGAAACGGGCTGAACTGTGAACTGTCGGTGAATTCACGTGTATAAACCAGAATCGCCTGCGAATATTTGGGTGCTTCGAGCCGGTACCAGGCAAAGCCATCGCCGGTTTTGGCCTCGTAATAACTTTCGGGAATCACCAAACGAAAACCAAATTGCTTTTCCATTTTTTCACACAAAGGCTTGTTTTCGTTGCTGCGGAATGCCAGAATCAGACGCTCCCGCTCAACATCATGAAGCATTTCGATAATCGAGTTGGCCCGTTCATTGAGCAGCAGGATCGCTTCGGAATCGCTCTTGGCGTGCAGATCAATGATAAGCTGCGGAGATGAAAAAACATCGCGCCGGGCTACGAGTTGATTTTTCTTCACGGTATCGCTCACAAAAACGCGGATGATTTTGCGGTTGCGCTCGAATACACCCTGAAAATCCTCATGCTGTATCTGCATTGGTTCAAACAATGGCTCGGCCTGATTCAGACCTTCCTGTTCAGCCAGCAGCATCGATTTCACTGCGGCACCAACCGAGGTTTCCCATTGACGGTCAGGTATAATGACAAGCACTTCTGCAACGGTTCCGTTAGATGGAGGCAAACCGGATTCGGTCTCATTAAAGCACGATGTCATCAGTGTTGCAACAACACCGATCGCTAATACTAAAAAAATTCTTTTCATAATTGTCAGCTGTTTTTGTGGATTTTGAGTTTCTGGCCAACCCATAAATTGTCCGATTTAAGGTTGTTGGCTTTTCTGATATCATCCACGCTAACCCCATTGGCATTGGCAATCTTCCAGAGTGTGTCTCCCTGTTTAACGGTGTAATAAACCGTTTTGAGACTTCCGTTGCTTGTGTTCGATATATTGTTGCTGTTGTTCGCTGTTTTTCCGTAAACGACCAGTTTCTGTCCGGGATAAATCACCGTAGAAGAAAGATTGTTCCATGCCTGAATGCTGCTGCTTGTGGTGCCGTACATCGATGCAATGGTTCCCAGGGTTTCTCCGCTTTTAACCGTATGATAATTTTTTGAACCGGTTGTATTAACGGTTGTATTATTGGTCGTTGTGGTATTATTGGTTGTTGTATTATTCACCGGATTTGTTTTGACTGTGCCGGTACTGTATGTTGCAATCAGCGCGCTGTCGGCCTTGGCAACCTTGTGGATGCTGTCATACATCAGCGGCTCTTTCTCGACAAATGCAAGCACATATTTCTGCGGCAGGCGTATGGCGCATGGATTGTTTTTGGTTCCGGGAATAATTCTTTTGATATACTGAGGATTCAGAAAAATCATTTCAGATTCATCAATACCGACAAATGATGTAAAGAAATTAAACGACATTGTTTCAGTTACCGAAACAGTATCGAGTTCCCAGTCCATAAACTGCGGGCGCTGAATACTGATGTTATGCTCGGCGTAATAAGTGATGACATAGCTGGCAGCAATGAACGCAGGTACATAGGCCTGGGTTTCTTTTGGCAGCAGATGTTTGATTTTCCAGTAATTTGTTTCGCCTCCGGCACGTTTGATGGCGCGGTTGATATTGCCCGGGCCCGCATTATATGCGGCAAGCACCAGTGCCCAGTCGTGATAGATGGCATACAGGTCCTGCATGTGATGGGCGGCAGCATCGGTTGCTTTCACCGGATCGTAGCGGTCATCAACATAAGAAGTCACATTGAGATCATACAGCAATCCGGTTTTATACATAAACTGCCACAAACCCGCTGCACCGGCCCATGATTTGGCGGTAGGATTCAGCGCTGATTCAACCACAGCCAGATTCTTCATTTCAAGCGGAACACCATATTTATCAAAAGCCTCCTCAAAAATCGGATAGTATAACAACGACAGGCCGACCAGACGTCCGATGAAATAGCGTTTCGAAACATAGAATTCAATCCATTTTTTTACTTCAGGATTGTAGCGGTATTCAAACGGAGATGCCTCGTCCATGGCTTTGACACGGGCGGCCAGAATGCTGTCGTTGTATTCCGGGACATAGTTTGCCGGGAAGTTGTATTTGTTTTTTTCAGGAAAAAAGTTGTCGCTGTTGTAAAATTTCTCGCGGGTCATTTCATCGAAGATTTTTGCAATCTCCGTATTTTCAACGTTGATGGCCGTATCAGCCGGCTGAGACATGACTGCCAGCGCAGGTGACAGGAACAGCAATATTAAAATCAGTTTTTTCATCAGCAACCTTTTTTGGGGTTTCAAAACACTAAAGTAGGAAAAATAATTAATATAGTTAACGCATCCGGCCATGTTTTTATTAAATATTGATGGTTAATTCCGGCAGATTATGCGGCGAATGTTCATGGATGTCCTCTAAAACATCAATATTCAAGCGGCTTTCGGGATATGGGCGTTCTGAAATGTTTCAATGTGAAATTTAACATTTGATGTCTGGATTTTTATATATTTACCGGATAAATACCAGCCATATGTCTGATTTACTACAGGATTACAAGGAATATTACGCTGTGCGGGCCGGGCGCTATGCGGAAAACCCAAATTACAGAAACAGCTTTGAAGCTGAAAAAAATCTGAGCGAAGCCATGCAGAGTTGCAGCGAACTGGGCGAGTTCAAAGACCGCCTGGGCAACCTCAATCAGCTTTGTGCCATTGCCCTCACCAAAGACAAGAACCTGATGGAAAAAGCCGTTTGTGAGGAATTGAAAGAACCCATCCGCGCTGCAATTCCTGAGCGTATTCTAGAAAAAGCCGATCAGTACACCGAGGTGTTCGACCTGATAAATATGGTCAATGAAGAGAATACACGTGGCATGCGCGAGATTTCGCTCGACGAAGCCAACCGCATTTTCAATTATTGCTGGATGATGCTCGACCGCATTGAGACTTATTCGCAGGCCGTGGTACCTGCGGCCTATCAGGCAGATATGCAGAACAGTGCAAAGTATTATGCCGACAGAATCCGGGAAATAATCAAGGAAACCGAAGAACAGATGCGGCTGCTCGATCCCGCATGGAAACACAATCCCGACATTATAAAAGAATACAGACACCGGAGACTGCTGCCCTACCGGGATGAGCATATTGATGAACAGCTTTCGAAATATAAAACCATTGCCAACATTTAATACAAGCCGCTATGCCACTGGATCCGATGATGACCGATGCCCTGCTGGGCGCATTTAAAAATATGGTACAGGAATGCCGCGACAAAAACATGAGCGGCGAATATTTCGACCGGATGTGCGAACTGTACAACCATCTTGAAGAGCTCACACGTACCCATGATGATGTAATGGCCTTCAATATGCAGGTGATGAAAGAAGACATTTATGTCAAAATCAGCGATTGCTACAGCCGCCTCCTGAGCGCGCAGGCACAGGAACAGCAAAAAGAAGTTGGCTATGATGATGCGGCATTGCTGAAGCAAAATCTGAATGCGTTGCGCGATGCCATCAAACGCATCGAAGATGAAAAAGCCAGAGCCCTTCAGGAAGCCAGAAATTACGATCCGCAAAAAGCCATGAACGACACGCTCGATTTTGCATACCGCAACGAAGGGAAAAAAGGCGGTCTGAAAAAAGGAGCCATCGACAATTACGGTGGGCTTGATCAGGTGAAAAACGCAGGAGAAAAAGACCTGAATGCCGAACTCAAAGCACGGCCGAATGCATACAGCAACGATGTCGAAATTGATACGCTTATCAGGACAGAGTTATATACCAAGCCCATTGAAGATCTCATAAAACTGGGCGAAGAGCCGGGAATGACCTATCCGAAATATCTGCGGATTCAGATTGAGAAAGGCCTGGACAAAGCCATGGAAGGAAGTGTCGCTGTACGTGAAGGCATGGTGTTTCTGCTTGGAATGACAGAAGCATTACCCGCCAGCCCGCATCACATCGAATGCGAAAAACAAAAGCTGGAATTGTTTGACCGCCTGGCTTCGGAATCAAAAATACATGTTCCCAACAGCGATGAGCTTGGCTTTGGCATTCGCAGGATTGATCACCACTTTGAGCCGTTGAAAACAGAATGGTACGAAATCAAAAGCAGATGGGAAGACCTGATTTACGATCTGTACATCTGGAGCCTGTCGTATTGCCCGTTCGCACCGCAGATACAACCATGGTGCCTGTACGATAATCCGCAGGAAGCAGTAATCAGGACTCAGAAAACACAACCCGGGATTTTCAAACAGCACGAAAAATTGTTTCAGAAATATTTTGGTCTTGGATTCTTTGATATTTTCAAACACCCGACCTACGAATGGGAAGTGCGTTACAAATACATTGGCGAGTCTCAGGAGTTCACTGAATTTCTGATTGAAAAAATTTATCCTGTCTGTATTCCGCTTCAGGACTTGCCTTCAGAACTTATTCCGCCTCGCTCGGCGATGTTCAAAGACAACAAGGAAATGAATCCGGATCTTGATAAAACCATTTTGCCGATGGTGGAATATTACAATTCTGTTTTCGGCGAAGGCCGCTGGCAATCGAAATATCAGATGCCTGAAAAATCGAAATCAACTGCGGCGGTGTGGAACTGGGGAGAGTTCAAATATAAAAATTAAGATTTTTGATTTTAATGCTAAAGCGGCCCCATCGTTTTTTGTTCTGACAGCTGAAGCTGTCAGCTATGATAAATATTCCGGACATTTAACTTGACCTTGTTATTCTGCCGCAGGCAGCTCAACCTTTACCTCAACCTTAACCTTCTCTGCCCCGTCTCAGAGCTGAAAGCTGATTACTGACAACTGACGGCTGCTCGACCTCGACCTTGACCTTAACCTTGACCTCTTATACGGGTGCTGCGCGCGTTTTATTATACCCGGGGCTTTACCCCGGGCTATTAATATTTGGCTCTTTCAGAGCCATTTTGTACTTCGTAACTTTTTTATGCCTTCGGCACATTATGCTTTAGGCGTTGCGCATTGTGCGTTGTGCACCGCATGCCTCATGCCGCGTGCCTTGACCTCTACACATCTATAGCTCTGCAATCATTTCAGCACCTCAATGTGTTCCAGAAAAATTTTCAATCCGATTCCAATCAGGATCAAGCCGCCGATTATCTGAATTTTCGGACCTAAAATTCCTGCGGCTTTTTTTCCGATGAGCATTCCGATCATGGCTGTGATACCCGTGAAAAGACCTATGACAGGTGCAGCAATCCAGATATTGGTGTCGGTGAATGCAAGCGGAATTCCAACTGCAAATGCGTCGATGCTGGTTGCAAATGCGAGCGTAAAAATAAGCTTCATGTTGTTGATGTCCATTGGCTCTTTTTCATCTTTTCCGAAAGCTTCCAGAATCATCTTGCCGCCAACAATGCTGAGCAACACAAGAGCAACCCAATGATCGACCGGAGCAATAAACTGCTCGAGCGAAATACCTCCCAGCCAGCCCAATGCAGGCATTATGCCCTGAAAAACGGCCAGGATAAATGCAATCTTCACTGCCTGTCCGAAGACAACCCTGCGGTCGTTGATGCCAATCGAAATGCTGATTGCAAGCGTGTCGAAGCACAAACCGATGCTTAATAAAATCAGCCACATTACATTCATGCTTCAAAATTACTATTTTTGGCGTTGTTTAAACATATCCAACCAGCAACTATCTAACACAAAAATTCTCATTATGAAAAACCTCATTTTTGTTTTTCTTGCCCTGTATGCTTTCGCATTGTCCGCGCAGTCAAACTTCTCGGTGACAAACTACACAACTTCGAACAGCGCACTCGGCAGCAACAGCATCATAGCATTGGCAGCAGACAATAGCGGAAACGTATGGGCCGGAACCTCCGCAAACGGAATTTCAAAATTCACCGGTGGCGCCTGGACAAACCTTACAACCACCAATGGTCTTGTAGGGAACAATGTAAAAGGCGTCGATGTGGACGGACTGGGAAATGTCTGGATTGCAACATCTGCAGGACTTTCAAAATACAACGGCACCACTTTCACCAACTACACTACTGCACAGGGCTTGCCCACCAATGACCTGCGCTGTGTTTTTGCCGATGCAGCCAACAATATCTGGATTGGCACATCTGCAGGAGTAAGCAAATACAATGGGATAAGTTTTACAACCTACACTACTGCTGATAACCTTCAACACAACACAGTGTTGGCAATAACGCAGGATCTGTTGGGCGATATGTGGTTCGGAACCGCTACCGGCGTGAGCAAATTCACAGGCACAGTCTGGACAAACCACACAAGTCTTAACGGCGTCAACACCAACGGAGATCAGGTGCAGACCGCAACCACCGATGCCGATGGAAATATCTGGGTCGGATCACTTCCGAGCATGGGTATCGGCGGTGGATTGTACAAATGGAATGGTTCTTCATGGACCACTTACACAACAACCAATGGCCTTGCCCATAACGATGTCCGTGGAATCGCATCAGATGCAATGAGCCGCATGTGGATTGCTACCAATGGAAATGGCGCGAGTCATTTCCGCAACGGAGTCTTTACCACCTATGGAACAAGCGCCGGAATTGTCTCTGCAACACAAACCTGTTCCCTGGTTGACGTCAATGGATACGTCTGGATCGGTACCACCGGTGGTGTTTCAAAGATCATGACCATTGTTTTCCAAAGCGTCGCTACAACCGATGCCCATTGCGGCAACAATGACGGCTCTCTGACACTTAATATCGGCACCATCAACGGACCCGTATATTTCACCTACGACAACGGGGTGACAATTACAACAAGCAACACATTGTCGAATCTGACTGCCGGCGTATATCAGATTCAATTTACCGACAGCTCAATATTTGTGTCAACCGCTCTGGAGGTTTTCAGCAGCACAGATGCCATGGACGCCATCAGCGCAACAACCTACAATCTCTGCAACGGCGATTCTATGCAGCCGGGGGTCAACACTGCCTTTACAAATTGTCTCTGGGATCCCGCAGCTGTTGTATCAAATGCAACTATTCCAAATCCG